>DATEPD010000057.1:0-13503 GCA_035273365.1 Nitrospiraceae bacterium
CCGATCATTGCCTCGCGCCATCGCGGCGACCGCCGTGGGACGAGCCGATATAATCCTGTGACCGCGAGAAAGGCCAGCGCGAAGGGGAGCGTATAGGTGAGAAACAGATCGTGGGCTGCGAGGGCCAGGAGATCGAGGCCCCAAAGCCTCGGCGCATACTCTGTTAAGAAGTTGACGGTTTGAGTCGCGATATAGGAGAGAACCAGTACGAATCCAGTCATGCCGAGCGAGGCCACCGCGATGGCGGTTGAGATCAGGGGATGTCGGCGCCACGTGCTCTCGAATACCACATTCAACGCATAGTCGAGTTCATAGAACACCAACGTACCGAACCAGGCGAACGTCAGAAACACGGCCCATCGGACGGTTTCTAAGGCACTCACCCGATGTAATTCCGCCGCGACATGTTCCCCTAGCGCCGGAAGGAACCCCTTGAGGAAATTGATGAGGACCTGTTCCCCGATCACATCATGACTGACGATAAAACTCAGACCGTAGAGCAAGAGGAAGACCAGGGGGAAGAGGGAGACCAAAGCGAAAAATGCTAGAGAGGCAGCCAAACTGGCGCACCCATGGCGCAGAAATGACCGTACGAGATCTCGGAGAAAACGAAAGGGTTGCATAAGGCACGATGGGTGAAGGGCTTGCCACCAAACGTAACACGAGTCGCCCTCTCGTGCACCTGTTCAGCGCCTTACCCGTAAAGGGCCTATTTGAGAGTCAGGACGGATTGGAGCGCAAAGCTGACGAGAGGGTTGGGAAAGATGCCGAACAGAATCACACCGGCGACAGCACAGGCCAGTACGAAGGATAAGGCCGGCGAGTGCACGAGGCGCGGCGGCGCGACGGAAGAGGGATCCGGATCGCGCATATACATGACCATGACTACCCGCATGTAGTAGAAGGCCGATACGGCGGCAAAGACCAGGGCGATAGCAGCGAGCCAAGCCATTCCTGCTTCCACCGCCGCCATGAACACATAGAATTTGCCGATGAAGCCTGCGGTTGGCGGAATGCCGGCGAGCGAGACCATGAAGACCAGCATGAAAAAGGCTGCAACCGGCTGGCGTTTTGCGAGTCCCGTGAAATCATCGATTTCCTCTCCCTCGACCCCGCCTTTCCTGAGCATGCCGATGACGGCGAAGGCGCCGAGCGTCATAAACGAATAGATCGTGAGATAGATCATGACGCTCGCCAGGCCTGGCGTTCCCCCCGACGCGCCAACCCCATGGCCTGCAGCCACAAAACCAATCAACGCATAGCCTGCATGCACGATGCTGGAGTAGGCCAGCATCCGTTTGATGTTGGTCTGCACGATGGCGACGACATTGCCCAACACCAGGGTGATTATGGAAATGAGCAGGAACAGAACAGACCAATCCGCCTTGAGCCCGCCGAGTCCTTCGACAAAGACACGGATGAATGCAGCAAAGCTGGCAGCTTTTGACGCGACTGCCATGAACGCTGTGACCGAAGTTGGGGCGCCCTCATAGACGTCGGGCGTCCACATGTGGAATGGCACTGCGGCGAGCTTAAAACCGAAACCGACGGCGATCAGAATTGTCGCAATCAGGACGAGTGGATCATCCGTCCCGCGAGTTCCGATAGCGCCAGCGATCGATGCCAGCTTCGTGCTGCCCGCCAGTCCGTAGAGCAGCGAGATGCCGTACAACAGAATTCCCGAGGAGAAAGCGCCCAGGACAAAGTATTTGGCCGAGGCCTCCAACGAACGAGGCTTAGACCGGTTGAAGCCGGTCAAGATATACAGCGAGATGGACATGAGCTCGGTACCGAGGTAAATCGTGAGCAAGTCGACACCGGACACCATGACCATCATGCCGGAGAGGGCGAGGAGGAGGAACCCATAATACTCGCCGAGGTGTATGCGCTCGGCCTTCAAATAGGGCAACGACAGGAAGATCGTCACACCGGTCACGCCGTAGAGAAGAACTTTCCAAAACCTCGCATAGGCATCGATGACTACCAGGTCACTAAATGTCGACACCCGGACATTCAGCATGCTGATCTGCCAGGCGGTAAGTCCAAGACAGAGGGCAAGGGCACCCACACTGAGCCAAGCCAGAAGATCGCGTCGCGAAGCCGGAGTAATGGGGTCCAACGATATGACGAGACAGGCTGTGACGACCACAACCAGTTCGGGAAGCAGGGCCAAGAGGTCTGCGCCATACAGATTCATCGCGATGGGCCTTGGGTCTTCAGCTGCTCTCCGTTGTCCACCAGCAGTGGTGCAGTCGCACCGGCAGAGGGGTGAGCAGTCGGCGCGACCTTCGCGCGAGACATGGAGGCAATGGTGTTGGTCACGCTCTGGTGCATCCGACTCACGAGTGGGTTCGGATAGAGCCCGATCCAAAATATCAACAGAACGAGTGGCACCAGGGTGGCGAATTCCCGTTGGTTGAGATCCTTGAGCTTCGGAAGGTGGTGCGGGTCCGAGACCCCGAACACCACACGCTGGAGCATCCAGAGAAGATATGTGGCGGCGAGAATGATGCCCAATGACGCAAGGGCGGTCGCGATCTTGCTCCAATAGAACGTACCGACGAGCACGAGAAATTCTCCGACAAAACTATTGGTGCCGGGGAGGCCAAGCGAGGACAAGCCAAAAATCACCAACAGGGTGGCATACTTCGGCATCGGTTTAGCCAATCCGACATTGTCGGCGATCAACCGACTATGGGTACGCTCGTAAATGATGCCAACGCAGAGGAACAGCGCGCCGGTCGTAATCCCATGGTTGACCATTTGGAGGACGGCTCCTTCGATGCCCTGTTGGTTCAATACAAACAGGCCAAGGGTGACGAACCCCATGTGGCTCACACTCGAATAGGCGATCAGTTTCTTGAGATCGACTTGAGCCAACGCCATATAGGCACCATAGATGATCGCGATAATGGAGAGGGTGACCATGATGGGCGTGAACGCCCGACTGGCATCCGGCAGCATCGGTAAACTGAATCGCAGAAATCCATAGGTGCCCATTTTCAAGAGTATGCTGGCGAGGATGACGCTGCCTGCGGTTGGAGCCTCGACGTGAGCATCCGGGAGCCAAGTGTGAAACGGAAACATGGGGACCTTCACCGCGAATGCGGCGAAGAATGCTAGGAAGAGCCACATCTGTAGCGAAGCAGGGTAGGTGCCTTGGCTGAGGGCGAGGATGTCGAATGTGTGCCCTCCGTAATAGTACAGGACAAAGATGGCGACAAGCAGGAGCAGACTCCCTACGAGGGTGTACAAAAAGAACTTGATCGCCGCATAGAGTCGGTTGGCCCCTCCCCAGACACCGATGAGGAGGTACATCGGAATCAGCATGGCTTCCCAAAATACATAGAACAGGACAAAGTCCAACGCGACGAATACTCCCACCATGGCTGTTTCCATGATGAGCACCATGGCCATGAAGCTCCGAACTCTTGTGGTGATCGCATTCCAGGATATCAAGACACAGAGGGGCATAATCCCAACGGTCATCAACACGAGTGGTAGGCTGATTCCGTCGAGGCCCAGGCTGTAATAAATGGGAGGGGCTGTGATCCAGGCAACGTGTTCGGTAAATTGCATCTGGCTGGCCTGTGGGTCAAAGAGCCACCAGAGCGGAAGGGCGACACACAGATCGGCCAAGGTCGCGACCAGCGCAATCCATCGAGCGGTCGATTCCGTTGCGAATGACAGCACGACAGCTCCCGCAAGGGGAAGCATGAGGAGCAGGGAGAGCCAGGGGAAGGAACTGGTCATTGATTGTTGGTCAATCGTCTAGGGTCATCGGCACGAGAACAGGTGTTCGTTGTTCCCATCAGCTCATGACCGACCATTGGCACTCCTTCAGAAGAATAAATACATTGTCAACAGGACTACCGCTCCAAGTGCCATACCAAGGGCATAATGTTGTGCCTGCCCGCTTTGCGTGAACCTCAAGAGCCACCCTCCCCAGGCGATGGCACGGGCCACTCCGTTCACCGCGCCATCGATCACCTTCACATCCACATGCTTCCACAGTCCGGTTGCGCCGGAAAAAGTCGGGCGGACGATCGTTCGATCGTAGGCCTCATCGACATACCATTTGTTCAGTGAGGCTCGATACAACGATTGCCACTGTCGAGCAAACTGATCCGGCAGCGCCGGGTTACGCACATAGACATAGTAGGCGCCGGCGATTCCGAGCAATCCCATAGCCGTCGCCACCACCATGATGCCTATGGAGGCGCCTCCCTCGTGAGCCGCTTCCCCTGCGTCTGACTCGAACATGGGTCCAAGAAACTCCGGAATGCCCAGATAGCCTGTGACGATACTGAGCACCGCCAAGACGATCAATGGCAGTGTGATTGTGTTCGACGGTTCGTGCACGTGGTCTGCATGATGAGGGTCGACATGCGAGGGACCCCAAAACGTAACGAAGACCAGCCGGAAGCTATAGAACGCCGTCATCAATGCCGTCACGAGGCCGAGCACGGTCAGGAACTGACCAAGGGGTCCGGACGACCATGCCGAGACGAGCAGATGGTCCTTGCTAAAGAATCCCGACGTCAGGGGGAATCCTGCGAGTGCGAGCGAGCCCACCACGAACGTCCAATAGGTAATCGGCAATTTGTGTTTTAACCCGCCCATACGCCGCATATCCTGCTCGTGATGCAAGGCGATAATGACGGACCCGCACCCGAGAAACAGGAGGGCTTTGAAGGCACCGTGGGTCAGGAGATGGTACATGCCGGCGGCATAGGCGCCGAGTCCGCAGGCCATAATCATGTAGCCCAGCTGACTGACCGTCGAGTAGGCCACGACACGCTTGATATCGGTCTGCGTCAAGGCGATGGTCGCCCCCACGACCATCGTCAGTCCGCCGGTGATCGCCACAAGCATCATGGCGGTGGGAGACAGGTTATAGAGCGGAGCCAATCGCGCGACCATGAATACGCCTGCCGTGACCATCGTCGCGGCATGAATGAGCGCCGAGATGGGGGTAGGGCCTTCCATCGCATCCGGCAGCCAGACGTGGAGCGGCACTTGGGCCGACTTGCCGACTGCGCCGGTGAACAATAAGATGCAGATGAGTGTGAGCACGGAAACGTCCCAGGTTCCTCCAAACGGGCCGAGGACATTCATCACGTCGCCTGCAGACTCGTGCGCACGAACAAAGATTTCTGAATAGTCGAGTGAGCCAAAGCTGTACCAGACCAACAGGAGGCCGAGCATGAAGCCGAAGTCACCGACGCGGTTGACGATGAAGGCCTTCGTGGCGGCGGAGCAGGCAGACGGACGCTCATACCAGTGGCCGATGAGCAAATAGGAACAGAGACCGACGGCTTCCCAGAACACGAAGAGCTGAAGCAGGTTGTCCGCCATCACCAACATCAGCATCGAGAAGGTAAAGAGAGCGATATAGCTGAAGAAGCGGGCATAGCCAGGTTCTCCATGCATGTACCCGATCGTATAGATGTGCACGAGCGAACTCACAGTCGTGACGAGCAGGAGCATCACCGCAGTGAGTCGGTCGATGGAGAAACCGATGTGAATATCGAGCGGGCCCGATGTCAGCCAGGTATAGAGCGGGAAGCTCGTCTGGTGGCCTTCGGCCACGTCGAAGAAGACAAGGAGCGCAAGTAGCCACGACACGACGACCGCTGGGACGGCGACAAGATGGGCTTTGTCCTTGATCCAATGTCCGAAGATCCCGAGAATCAGGAAGGCGGTAAAGGGAAGCAGTGGAATCAGTGTGTAGGTCATCAAAGGAACGTTCAATGCTCAATGCGTACTGTCGAATACCATGTCCATGACCCACTCCGCTCACTGAACTTTGAACATTCATCATTCAACATAGTGTTCACTCCTACCATTTCAGCAATTGAAATTCGTCGATGTTGATCGTGGATTTGGATCGATACAAGGCAATCACAATGGCCAACCCGACCGCGACTTCTGCCGCTGCGACGGTGAGGGTGAAGAAGACGAAGACCTGCCCTGCCACGTTGTGAAAGTATTGCGAAAAGGCGACGAAGTTAATATTGGTCGCGTTCAACATCAATTCCACCGACAGCAAGATGATAATGATATTCCGCCGAAGGAGTACCCCGATGACTCCTGTCAGAAACATGATGCCGCTCAGGACGAGGTAGTAGGACAATGGGACTGTCATGATTCCGCAGGCTCCCCCAGGTCTTTCTTGGCTAGAATGACCGCGCCAATCATCGCGACGAGTAAAATCAAAGACGCCACTTCGAAGGGAAACAAATAGGTGGTATAGAGGACGTCACCGATCGCCTCGGTGTTACCGGCTCCGATGGCTGTTTCTGTACCGGCTGCCACGACAGGCGTCAGCCAGCCCTTCATCGCCGTGAGAATGATCGCCTCGATGACCAGCGTCACTCCCACCACCCCAGCAATGGGCCATTGCCGATGGTAACGGACATCCTGTTTCACGTTCAGCAACATGACGACGAAGAGGTAGAGGACCAAGATAGCGCCAGCGTAGACGATGATTTGAACGGCGGCGAGGAACTCCGCGTGGAGCGTAACGTAGAGCCCCGCTACGTGAAAAAACATGATGAGCAGCGCGAGCGTACTATAGATGGGATTGCGCAGCGCGACGACGAGCACCGATGTCGCAGCAATCACGAAGGCAAAATAGAAAAAGAATGCCTGTTCCACCACGCAATTCCCTCTACAACACGAGCCGAAGACTCAAAACATCGCCCTTCTGATCCACACCACATGCGCTGATCGCGTCATCGTCCAAGGACGCCCTTATCCCATGTCTCTCACGTGAGCGACGAATCAGCCACACGCGAGAAAGGCACAAGACCGATGTGCACGCTCTGGTTCCACCCGCCGAGCATCTCCTGCTCGCCCCGCCCGCCTTACGCAGCCTTCCTACTCGGCGACCCTCGAACAATGAGAAGGGCCGAGCGCAGGGGATTCAGTCAGGTTTTTGCGGCAGGTGCTTGAACGCGACGTTGAAAAACGCCACATTCGGGTGTTGGAGATCCAACTGCTTCTCGCGAACCGGGAACGACCGGTCGCCGATGGCGAGCAGTTGTTCCTTATTGAGGTGCAGTTGCCGCTTGTCGTACACCGACCACTCGTACTCACGCGTCATACCGAGGGCATCTACCGGACAGGCATCGACGCACATGCCGCAAAATAGGCAGCGGGTCATGTCCATGTAATATTCTTTCGCGAAGCGCTTCGTCGGCTCACCCGGCACCTCCGAGCTGACCACGCGGATCACCCGCGACGGGCAGGCAGCCTCGCACAGATCGCAGCCAACACATTTTTCTGTCCCGTCGTCGTACCGCAACAAAGCCAGCATCCCGCGATAGTTGTCCGGCAGCGTCCGCTTTTCATGTGGATATTGCAGGGTAATCGGCTTGTAGTGCAGGAGATGTGACATCGTCGCTTTCATCCCGACCACGAGCTCGTAGAAAGTGATCGTCTTGATCCAAGTCTTGAATGTCATGGTGCCAACTCCTCAGCGATCGGCTTCAGCCGTCAACTTCATCGAGATTCACATCCGAAGCTGACAGCGGATCGCTGACAGCCCTTGTGCTCTACCGTGGGAAGAAATATACGGTGAGTGCCGTGATAATGATATTGCCCAAGGCGATCGGCAACATGACCTTCCAGCCGAACCGCATCAACTGATCGTAGCGCAGTCGAGGCAGTGTGGCGCGTATCCAGATAAACATGAAGAGGAAAAAATAGACTTTCGCCGCAAACCAGGCGATATGTTCCACCCAGGCCAGCTGTTCGAGGCCGACATACTCGAACAGCGTCCCAGGGTAGGGAGCGTTCCAGCCGCCCAAGAATAGCGAAGCGGCGACGCAGGACACGAGAACCATACTCGCGTATTCGGCACTGACGAAGAAGGCGAATTTCATACCGCTGTATTCTGTAAAGAATCCAGCCACCAATTCGCTTTCGGCCTCGGGAAGATCGAACGGGATACGATTAGTCTCGGCCACGCCAGAAATGATGAAAACGACAAAGGCAAATAGTTGTGTATGGATAGGGAAGTATCCGTCGGGGCGTGCTCCCCAGATAAACCAATGCCAGAACCCTCCTGCCTGGGCTTCCGTGATCTCCACGAGGCTCAGAGACCCTGCCAACAACAACACGCCGACGAGAGCGAGTCCGACGTTCAACTCGTAGCTGATCACTTGAGCCGCAGCGCGCAGGCCTCCCAGCAGTGAATACTTGCTGTTGGATGACCAGCCTCCGAGGATAATGCCATAGGCGCCGATCGAGGCAATCGCCAGAATGTACAAGATCCCGATGTTGATATCGGCAACGACGAACGGTTTGATCGTGAGCCCATAGATATTCAGGGTCATGTCCGGGCCGAAGGGGATGACGGCGAATCCGATCATGGAGACAACCATGGTCAACATTGGCGCCAGGGCGAACATGGCCTTGTTTGCACCGGCCGGCACAATGTCCTCTTTGAAGAATAATTTAATGCCGTCGGCGAGCGGTTGGAGTATTCCATAGGGACCGACTTCCATCGGCCCCATGCGATCCTGCATCCAGCCAAGTACTTTCCGCTCAGCCAGGGTCATCACCGCGACCGTAAACATCACAATACCCATCTCCGCCAATATCTGGGCGAACGACACCGCAAGTCGCAAGCTTAGTTCAGTCACAACAGCACTCCAGGACAACAGATAAAGAAACCATGAATTCTTGTCTTCTCACCTTATTTTCGTCACAAACACAGACGCCGTCCGAAAGGATGGGACTTTCGTGTCCGGATCGATGACACAGTCGAAAAGTGGCAGGGCTTCCTGGGCGAAATGGTCGGGGAACCAAGCCAATCCCTCAGGCACACGATCGAATACCTTCACCGTGGTCGTGAATTCGCCCCGCTCATTCGAGAGGCGAACTCGATCCCCTGCGCCGAGGGCAAATCGGGCGGCATCCACGGGATTCATCTGTAACACGCCACTCGGTTCGATCTGTAGCAGTCCCTTTGAATGCGTCGACAACTTCCCTGAATGAAAGAGGTTCTGGACCAGGCCAAGCTGGACTGTCCCCTCCTGACGTACGACTCGAGCGGGCATCGTGTATCGATTTGCCAAATCACGGCGATATCCCTCGGTCACGTATCGGTCGACGGTGGCAGGATCCACCATGGGAGAGGTCGGTGCCGGGCCGAGCGATCCGTAGCCGGGAATCACCGACCGGATCTCTTTGAGGATCTCTTTGGCCTCGCCATATTCCAACGGAGCACCGAGAAAGACTGAAAACGCCGACAGGATTTCCCAGTCGGGGCGGCTATCCCCCACCGGATCGATCGCGGGCCGAACGGCCTGCACGTGGCCCTCGGTGTTGGTGAAGGTCCCTGATTTTTCCATGGCAGAAGCTGCAGGGAGCACCACATGTGCGAGCGCAGCCGTTTCCGTCAGAAAAAGTTCCTGGCAGACAAGGAAATCGAGTTTGCCCAAGGCCTCTTTGACTCCGATCTGGGGCGGAAGACTCCCGACAGGATTCTCTCCGACGACGAACAGAGCCTTGATGACCCCGGCGCTCGCTCGTTCGATCATCTCGATGAGCGTGCCTCCAGGTATTAGAGGGAGTTCCTCTTTCCAGGTACGGGTCATCTGGGCGCGTGCGGCCTGATCGGTAAGGTCGAGCGCTCCTGGCAACAGTTCCGCAACCGCTCCCATTTCTACGGCTCCTTGATCGTTATTCTCTTCCGCCAAGGGAGCAAAGCCGCAGCCCTTTGAGGTCAACTTTCCGGATAAGAGAAGCAGATCGAGAAGATTGAGACAGACTCCGTAACCGCCTTGGCTCCGTAACAGGGTCTGGCCAGCGAGCACCACAACTCGGCGCCCCTTCGCCAATGAGGCTGCCATATGAGCGAACGATTCGCGCGATACCCCTGTACTCAGGGCCAGATCGTCCCAGGCCAATTGTTGGACCGCTTGAGAGACGGCTGAGACATAGTCCGACGCCCGTTGACGAAGCGCACTGTCGACATGGTTTCCTTCAACGACGGCCTTCAGCAGGCCCAGGACGGCTGCGCCGAACTGCGACGGTGCTACACAGAGATGCTGCTGCGACAGGTTGGTAATGTTGCTGATCGTGCCGACCGCAGGCTGAAGTGCCTCAATCGTCAACAATGCCGCGTCATGTTTCTTGACGGCTTCTTTCACCTTGAGCCCCGTAATGGGATTGGCTTCGGTGATGTTGGTGCCAACCAGGAGCAGCACGTCCGCGTCCGTGATGTCTTCAAACGATACGGTCCAGCGATGCGTACCTTGCACCCGTCGCATGGCCTGCACTCCGTTGACATGGCCGTACCGTGCGCTGCTATCGAGGTTATTGGTTCCGATCGTAAGGCGCATGAACTTCTGGAACAGATAGAGTTCTTCGTTGGTACAGCGGCCGGAAATCAGTCCGCCGAAGGCCTGCGGACCATGCGCCAGCTTGAGCTGGTTGGTCTGTTCGGCCACAAACTCCAGCACCTCTTCCCACGTGACTTCGACCAGCGCCCCGTTTCGTCTGATCAACGGATGGGTTATTCGGTCGGGATGGCTCGTCGCATGAAATCCAAAAAACCCCCGCGCGCACAGGTCGCCGTTGTTCCGTCCGCCGCCATGGGCGCTGTTCACTTCGATCAACTCCTGGTCCTTGGTTTGGACCGTAATCTGGCAGCCGTCACCGCAAAACGTACAGATCGTGTCGGCGCGTTTCAGCATCCAAGGACGGTATTCGTACATCGAAAGCCGGCTGGTGATGGCGCCGACCGGGCAGATCTGCACACAGCCGCCGCAAAATTCGCAGTCCAAGGGGTGGGCGCCGAAAGACTTGATCTCGGTCATCGTCCCTCGTCCAATCGGGGCGAGGGCCTTGACGTCCATGACCTCATCGCAATAGCGGACACAGCGCAAACATTGCACGCAACGGTTCATCTGCGTTTCGATCAGGGGGCTGAAATATTCTTTCTGGAAAATGCGCTTGGTCTCAACAAATCGGCTGGTCGCCGTGTATTGATGGGAAAAATCTTGGAGGTCACACTTCCCGCCTTGATCGCAGACCGGGCAATCCAGCGGATGATTGGCCAGGATGAATTCGAGCACCGATTTGTGGGCGTCGTTCACGACTGTCGTAGCAGTTCGAACCGCCATGCCCTCGGTTGCCACGGTGCTGCAAGAGGTTTGGAGTTTTCGCACTCTTTCGATTTCGACCAGACACATGCGACAATTAGCATCCGGCTTGAGTTTCGGATGGTAGCAGAAATGTGGGATCATCACGCCGGCCTGGCGAGCGGCTTCGATCACCAATGTGCCTTTCGGCACTGAGATGGAAATGCCATCGATCGTCAGGCGAACAGTTTCAGTCGTCGTAGCCATCGTTATGATTGTGCCATGGGGTTCGTTATTTCGTTAACTGATAACTGTTAAACGCGCGAGGCGCATTTTTCCTTCGTGATTCATGATAAACGATTTACGTTTCACGTCTTCAATGCCTCGCAACTGTCGGATTCAGCTTGATAAGATTCGCTGCCTCCGCTTCGTGAATCAATGTGACGTATTCAGGCCGCCAATATTTGAGCGTGCTCATGATCGGCGCCACTTCTGCTTCGCCGAACGCGCAGACCGTTCGGCCTTCGATGTTCTTGCATAGATCGACTAAGGTTTCAAGGTCTTCCATCTGTCCTCGTTTCGCGACGATTCGGCGCATGGTCTGTACCAGCCAGGAGCTTCCTTCACGACAGGGGCTGCACTTGCCACAGGACTCATGATAGAAAAACTCCATAAGGCGGAGCGCGGCCCACACCATGGGTGTGCCCTCTTCCATCACGGTCACCCCGCCTGAGCCGAGCATGGAGCCAGTGGCGGCAACGGACTCAAAATCGAGTTTGACGTCGAGGTGGTCCTGAGTGAGGAATGGCGCTGACGCCCCCCCTGGGATAAAAGCCTTGAGCGGCTTGTCGGAGCGCATGCCTCCGGCATGCTCGTAGATCAATTCGCGGAAGGTGACCCCCATCGGCACTTCGTAGTTCCCCGGCTGCTTCACATGGCCGCTGACGCAGAAAACTCTGGTGCCGGTGCTTTTCGGCGGCGACCCGATCGAGGCGAACCATTCGGGACCCCGATTGATGATGTGAGGTATGTTCGCCAGGGTCTCGACGTTGTTCACCACTGTCGGTTTGTTGTAGAGGCCGTTCGTCGCAGGGAATGGTGGCTTGAAGCGCGGCAAGCCGCGTTTGCCTTCGAGCGACTCCAACAATGCCGTTTCTTCTCCGCAGATATAGGCCCCGGCGCCTCGGTGCACCCACACATTGGCCGTAACTCCTGTGCCCAGGATGTGGGTTCCGATATAACCGGCGATCCGCGCTTCGGCAATTGCCTGTTCCAAGATCTTGGCCCCCAAGACGAATTCGCCTCGTATATAAATGTACGCGGACTCTGCTCCGATTGCATAGCAGGCAAGCACGATACCTTCCAACAACTGGTGGGGATCTCGTTCAATGAGCTGGCGGTCCTTGAACGTGCCTGGTTCGCTTTCGTCCGCGTTGCAACAGAGATAGCGCGGTCCTTGATAATCCTTGGGCAAGAATCCCCATTTCACACCGGTTGGAAAGCCTGCGCCGCCGCGCCCCCGGAGACCCGACTTCATCACTGCCATGGTGACTTCGGTCGGCGGCACCTTTCCTACGATCTTGCGAAGCGCCTGATAGCCGCCTGCACGCTCGTATTCTTGGAGCGAACCGGCATAACCGGGTTGCATCATGTTCTTGAGCAATATTAATTCGTGTTTAGGCATGGTGATTGAAATTAAAAATTTGGAATTAAAAATGCGAAATGGCCGGTTAAATTTTTCATTTTACATTTCTCATTTTCATTGCGCTTTCGCCGGTTCCGGCCACATAAATGGGCCGGTCTTGAGTGAACAGGTCCCGTCTTTTTTGAGGTCGGTCAGGATCCGGTCAAATGTGGTTTCGGTGAGCCGCTCATAATAGTCCTCGTTGACCTGCATCATCGGGGCAGTGCCACAGGCGGCAAGACATTCGACTGCGCTCAGGGTAAAGAGTCCGTCGGCGGTTGTCTCACCCGGTCCGATTCCAAGTTTCGTCTTGACCCACCCGATAACGGTATCCGACCCGGCCAGCGCGCACATCAGGGACTTGCAGACTTGGAGATGAAATTTCCCCACCGGCTTGAGATTGATCATTGTATAGAACGTGGCTGTCTCATAGACTTGAGGCGGAGTCAGACGCAACAGCCCTGCAATTTCCTTCATCGCCCCCTCGGACACGAAGCCCTCCTCCTGTTGCGCCAAATACAGCAATGGAATCAACGCCGAGCGCTTTACCGGATATCGGCTAATAATCTCATCAATCTCTTTCTGATACTTTTCTTTCAGCATCTGAGTATCCTGCTCCACCTCACTCACGGTGAGGGAAGGGAGGGAGCCCTATACTGCGCGCGTCCAACGAGGGCCTTCTGAGGCCGCGTGTTGCGCGAGCACAAGGGCCCCTCCTTCCCT
>DATEPD010000058.1:0-6816 GCA_035273365.1 Nitrospiraceae bacterium
GCCAATTCGGGACATTGTGCCACAAGGCCTTCAAGGAGAGCCCGACGATGGCGATCTTCCAGCGAATCGGGCAGTCCAGAGTCCGGCACACCGATCAATTCGAAAAAAAGAAAGGCGGTACTTTCGACAGGCGGATACAGCCGAGCAGCAATGGAAGTGGCCCGCTGAGAATCCGCCACCGTACTCAAATGATCATTTAACCCCTGGAGGCTGAGGGGCTCCAGCGTCGAATCGGTCAGAAGGCGCGATTCCACTCGCACCACCGTTCCGGCAGAGAGCCGGAGATGTCGATGCAATAAATCCGCTGTCGCAACCGGATCGATCTTCAACTTGAGTGGATGGGCCAGATTGGCCTGAAGAGGAAGTTCCAGAGCCGCCATAACGGCATACGACAATTTGTCATCGGCCGGCCCATCTATCAGCACGGAGCAGGATGCCTCCGCGAGGAGATCGAAGAGCCATTCCGCCATGTCCTCATCCAGCGCCGCCAGCACCGTTAAGAGATCATACTCCCGCCCCTGTTCCAGGAAAGCCTGCAGCGTATCGATCGCCGCACCCGTATCGCCGTGGTCATGGCGTCGGGCATTGATCAGATGAACGAGATCCCTTGTGAGGGGGTCAGGGCGAGACCAGCTCAACATATAGATAGGCTCCCACCGCGCAGCCGTACATCACCGCTATCCATGTTGCCAAACTTTTCTTGTGGTAGCAAGCGCTCCAACAGTTTGCCCCACAGGACAATCGATCGGATGGTATCTGCTCACGAACCGATCACTTTCACTAACACGCGTTTTCGTCTCAGCCCGTCGAACTCTCCGTAAAAAATTTGTTCCCACGGACCGAAGTCCAACCGGCCTTCGGTGATCGCGACGACAACTTCTCGACCCATCAGCTGTCGTTTGATGTGGGCGTCGCCGTTATCTTCTCCCGTCTCGTTATGCTCATAGGTTGCGCCCTGAGGAACGAGCGTGTCCAGGAATCGGTCATAGTCCTTGAGTAATCCTGGTTCATCGTCATTGATATAGACGCTGGCCGTAATATGCATGGCATTCACCAACACGAGCCCCTCTCGGACGCCGCTCCTCTGGACCGCCGTCTCTACCTGACGGGTGATGTTAAGGTAGGCGCGCCGCGTCTTCGTCTCGAACCAGAGCTCTTCACGATAGGATTTCATGGTGTCGGTCGTGGGCATTCATTCTGCCGAACTGGAGACTCAAGATGCAAGCCGCATCATTTCTCCCACACGAACAGCCAATCAGCTGCTGCCGGGATATACAGCGACAGCGGAGTCTTAACACACCATCATTTGCCGGCCATGACGCTCAAGCCGAGGCCGCGGCCTTTCTCCTCGCCTACGAACCCGAATGCAAGGGCATCATAGTCTACCGAACGGGCAGCCGAGAGCACCAAGTCTATTCTTGCAGCCCCTCGCATCCCTGTTGAACCATGCCGTTCACACGCGCAATTCTTCAACAAAATTGACACTACTCAGGGATGGTGATAGGTACTTTCACAGACTAGACGACGTGGGATAGAATCGCTCAGTAGGGAGGTGCTCGATGGCTGCGCTCGCTGGGGACCTGACATCAGTCTTGAACCCTTTTGATTTGACTCTCCATTTCGCTCGCCAACCAGAACCGGATTTGGAATTTACGGAAGAGGAACTCGATCAAACGATCACCACAAAATCACGAGGCCCAATGCCTTCTCCCAAGAAATCCAGTGGGGGGGGACGATCGATATTCTGGGTTCTTCTCCTGGCTCTTGTCGGCGGGCTGGCCTATGTCGCCACCATGGAACCGGAGATGCTGGAAGAATGGCTGAGCCCCTATCTGGGAGAGAGCACCCCACCACAAGTGGCCATGACACCGAAGCCGTTGCCTCCGAGGCCTGTGGCGCCACCAACACCTGCGCCACAAACCGCTCCCAATCCGAGTAACCAGACCTCAGCACCCTTGGCTCAAGTACCTTCTCCTGCCGCTCCTGTCGCCCCTGCGCCTCCAGCAGTTGCCCCACCACCCCAAACCGCAGCGAGGCCCGCTGCCCCAGTCGTATCCACTCTCGACCCGATGTTCGGTGAAGGACAGAAAGTGACCATCACAGCGGACGAAATGGCCCCTGGCGGAACTATTCTGTTGTTCGCAGATTCATCGAGCGGCAGGCCTGGGCCAATTGTTCGTCCAGGGGCCTCGCTGACGGTCATGGACGGTGATCTACAGCCCAGCGGCTGGATGTATTTGGTCCGCACCGACGAAGGCGCACGGGGTTGGGTATCCGAGAAACGCCTCCGATTGAAGTTCTGACCGTTCCATTTCTCCCACGTAAGTGACCTGCTGAGCAGCCACATTCTCGCGTATTCAAGCGATCTCCCTGTGGTATAATCCGCCCGGTTTATATCCCGTAACCACACCCATAGTATCGAGCCAATTTCATGACCACACTGACAGCGGTTATCTTCGACTTTGACGGCGTGATCGCAGACACCGAGCCACTCCATTTTGCAGGTTTTCGGCGGACGCTGGATGAAATCGGCATCACCCTGACTGAATCCGACTACTATGCCAACTACTTGGGGTACGACGATATGGGCTGCTTTATTGCGGCACTCACCGCACACAAACATCCCACTGACTCAGCCGCACTCGCGCAGCTGATGCAACGAAAGGCTCATGCCTACCTGGAATCGGTCACGGATCATCTGGTCATTTTTCCCGGGGTGCGCGAGTTCATACGTGAAGCCGCTGCTGCTTATCCTTTGGCCATCGCATCCGGCGCCCTCCGCCATGAAATCGAGGTAATTCTTGAACAGGCGGGGCTTCGAAAAGAATTCCTTCATATCACCAGCGCAGAAGACGTGACCAGAGGAAAGCCCGATCCGCAACCCTTTCTCCAAGCCCTCAACGGGCTGAATCGACAACGTCGAGAGGAGGCCATCACCGCCGGATCCTGCTTGGTAATCGAAGACTCTATCCCGGGTATCCGAGGTGCGAAAACCGCCGGAATGAAAGTCCTCGCTGTGGCCAATACACACACGATCCAAGATCTGCATGAAGCCCATGCGGTCGCCCAGAGCCTTTCACAGATTCGCCTCAGCGAACTCCGCGAACGCTTGTGGTCGGCCGCGTAGGACACAAGTCGTATGAGAATCTGCTCTCTGCTTCCCAGTGCGACCGAAGTGATTGCCTTGCTTGGCCTGAGCGATGAGTTGGTCGGGATCAGTCACGAGTGCGACTACCCACCATCCATCAGAAGCCTGCCAGTCATGGTTGAACCGATGATTCCTCCCCATGGACTGGCGAGTCCAGACATCGACAGACAAGTGAGTCAGCTGGTGGCGTCAGGACAACGACTCTATCGGTTACAAGACCATCTGTTGCGGCAGGCGCAACCAGACCTGATCGTGTCTCAAGACCTTTGTCATGTCTGTGCCGTCACACCGGACCAACTATACGAAACCTTGCGTTCCATGCCTCGGCAACCAACCGTCCTCACCTTGAACCCCAGTACGGTTCATGAGGTGATCGAGGATGTGATTCGAATCGGCAACGCCGCCAATCGGTCAGCGGAGGGCCATCGTCTCGCCGCACAGTTACGTGACCGACTCGAGGCTGTCCATACTCGCGTCCAGAGTATCTCGCATTGCCCCCGCGTGGCCTGTATCGAATGGCTTTCTCCTCTCTACGTCGCAGGCCACTGGGTACCTGAGATGGTCCAACTCGCAGGCGGCCAGGATGCCCTCGCACAACCTGGAAGCCCCTCGCGGGTTGTGACGTGGGACGAAGTACTGGACACGGCGCCTGATGTTCTTATCGTGATGCCCTGTGGGTTCTCCGTTGCTCGGACGCAGACGGAACTGTTTCAGATGATGCAGCACCCCGGTCAATGGCCTCTATCCTCTGACCTGGCAGAGCGCACATTCCTGGTCGACGCCTCTTCCTATTTCAGCCGGCCAGGCCCTCGATTGATCGACGGCATCGAAATCCTAGCGGCCATCCTGCACCCGTCAGACCATGACCACATTCACGAATCCATGGCATGCCGCCTTGGACCACTGCCGATTCACCAATACCCATGACCTCACTCTCCGTCAGTCACGCGCAAGCCTACTGCACCGCTCTTACCAAGAAGAGCGGAAGCAATTTCTACTATTCCTTCCTGTTCCTCCCAAGAAAACGGCGCGCGGCGATGTATACAGTCTATGCCTTCTGCAAGGAGGTGGATAACGCGGTTGATGACCCTCCGGCAGGAAGCAACCCCCAGGATGAACTGCGACGATGGCAGACCGAACTTGATGCGGCCTACCACGGCACGCCAACCTTTCCGGTCACGATCAGTCTGGCTAGCCATGTGAGGCAACTGTCTATTCCGCAGGCCTATTTCAATGAGCTGATTAAAGGAGTCGAAATGGATCTCGCGGCCTCACGGTACACTTCGTTTCAAGACCTCTCGGTCTACTGCTATCGTGTTGCGTCGGTCGTGGGACTGATCTGCCTCCATATCTTCGGACCCACATCGGCCAGGGCACAAGACTATGCCGTCAATCTCGGGATGGCGTTCCAGCTCACGAACATTCTCAGGGACATCGGAACAGACGCCGCTCAAGGTCGCATCTATCTGCCGCAAGAAGATCTCGAAAAATTCGGCTGCACTGATCAGGGGATTCTCCAGCGGCAGGAGAGCACGGAGCTCCGCACGTTGCTTCACTTCGAAGCAGTGAGGGCGCACGAGTACTATGCGAAGGCACAAGCGGCGTTCGAGGCCCTACCAGGTCAGGACCAGCGGGCGCTGACTGTCTCTGAAATCATGCGCGCTGTGTATTTCCGTATCCTGCAAAAAATCGAAGGGCCGAAACATCAGATATTTGGCCTCCGGGCCAGGCTCGCCACGACTCATCGACTGGCCGTGGCCGCCGGAGTCTGGATCCGCTCTCGATCCTCGTGACGTCCACCACCGCTCAGTCCGTGGTGATAATTGGTGGAGGCCCTGCCGGCCTTGCCGCCGCCTATCACCTCACCCGTCAAGGCAATCAAGTGACGATCATTGATCGTCGCCCCCTGCTTGGAGGAACCTCTATAAGTGAAGACCCTTGTGATACCGTTGAGCCATTCACCATCCTAGGATGCCATCGCGCAACACATGCCTTCCTGCGTGCGCTGCATCCAGGTCCACAACAGCCCTCAGAAGCTGAAATCCCGTTAGAATTTCATCTGCCTGACGATTCTCTCGTTCATTACCCACGTACCTATTTCCCCGCTCCTCTTCATACGTGGGTGAACCTCCTGAAATTTTCCGGTATCCCCTGGAAAGAGCGGTGGCGGCTGGCATCATGGGTTGAACAATTGTGGGAAGGCGATGAACGGTTGCCTGCCGATCTGGAACAGCGCACGGCCGACGAATGGCTTGCATCAATCAGACAAACCGCGCGGACGCGCCGCGTCGTTTGGAATCCTCTCGCACGATGGCTGACCGGCAATGATCTCTCCACGATGTCCGCCGACGCCTTCGTCACATCGCTCAAGCCATTGTTCCTGAAAACTCGTTTGGACAGCCGTATTTCGATTGTTCAGGACTCGCTTCAAATCTGTGTCGTACAACCGGTTACCGAAGCACTGACCCAGGTCGGCGCAACCATTTTGCGCAATACTGAAGCCACACAGCTCCGATATGAACACGATCGCATTTCGGGAGTCTTGCTGCGGGATGGTTCCATTCTGCAAGCTGATTGGTATGTGGCTGCCCTGGCCCCTCATCAGCTCACGCCCTTACTTCCAGAACGATGGATGACTCGCTACGCCTATTTTCAACAGCTCACAGAGTTGCGATCGGTCGACAGCAGCATCCTGCGTGTGGATGCCAAGCAACCCTGTCCCACCCCTCGCCTCGTTCTGCTGAACGACACGTCGTTTCACTCGGTACTCGCCACAGCGGCAACATCCGGTCACACATGTTTCTCTCTCATCACGACCAACAGTCAGTTCGCACAGGCCCAACCGGACTCAGATCTTGATACCATTATCCCTGACCTGCTCAGATCGTTGGGGCTCCTCAATCCTGAAAGCAGGATCGCATCAACTCGCCGGCGAACGATTCCCAATGCCATCCTCTCACTCAGGCCAGGGACAAAAATACATCGACCCATCCAACGCAGTCCAATCGCCAACTTGCTGCTGGCTGGTAGTTGGACCGATACAGGATGGCCGCCCAACCTCGAAAGCGCCATCGTCAGCGGCAACCGTTGCGCCGATGCGATAATGGTTCCCTAGGTCAGCTTGACGAAACCGTATCTGATGGTCCGCTCTATTGTTTTGAAAACACCACCCGTCAGTCACGCGCTTCTTGGAGCAATGCCGTTCGGGCTCACCGGACACGGGCCCAATCCCCGTAGAGGCAATCCGCAAGGATGAGACGTGGAACAGGGTTTTATTCAGCGTACGTGGAAAGCGGGCGAACAAAAATTCCACCCACACGTGGGAATGTGGATAACCATTTCCGCACCGTTCTCTTCCATTGACAGGAAAAGTCGGTCCGCCTAAAATCCTTTTAATTTTTTTTAACGCCTCACCTTCACTAGCATGACACTCCTCGAACTCAACAAGTCGCTGCATAACTGCCAACGGTGCAAGCTCTCGAAGATGGGCCGGGCCCAAGTGGTATTCGGTGTGGGGAATCCGCACGCGAGTGTCATGTTCGTGGGGGAAGCACCCGGTTTCCATGAAGACCGGCAAGGGGAACCGTTTGTCGGAGCTGCGGGAAAACTCTTGAACGACTTACTGCAATCCGCGGAATTGTCACGTACCGATATTTACATTGCGAATG
>DATEPD010000059.1:0-4314 GCA_035273365.1 Nitrospiraceae bacterium
ATACGCTCTATTGTGCTCTATGTCTTTAGACTACAAATTCTATCAGCTTGCTGAACTGGTTCTCACGCTCCGTATGCCGTTACGTTCACGCCTGCAACAACAGGAGTGCCCCGCCAAAGCATACGGCACCGGGAGGACTTCCCATACGAGAAAGAAGGATAACCGGTGACGAACTGGTCGCCATGAGACCAAGGGCGGATTTCTTGAACGAAGAGGGGGGCGATTCGCGGAATACCACTGGCGTGAGGGGGGGGATTCCCTCGATTGATGTCAGTTATCGAGATTTCACTGGTTTTTTCTCTATCCTCAACGATGGTTGCAAATCCGACAGGCGTTCCGAGGGAGAGTCGCGAATAAAAAAAGCCGCTGCTTGAGCGCGTCTGGTGACTTTTAGCTTTTGAAAAATGAATCGGATGTAATTCTTCACGGTCTTATCGCTTAGTTCGAGCGATGAGCCGATTTCCTTGTTCGTTTTCCCCTCGGCAACAAGCGCGAGCACTCGCTGCTGCTGAGTGGAGAGAGTCGTCCGTTGGGATTCGGATGGCTCCTCTTTCTGCAGCCGCATGCGGGTCAAAAGAGGCTGCGTTATGGCCGGATCAAGTATCGATTGCCCTTGCGCCACGGCATGGATGGCTCGCACCAACGCCTCGGCATTCACATGTTTCAATAAATATCCGGCCGCCCCTCCAATCACCGCAGCGAGTACCGCCTCATCGTCCTGATAGGAGGTAAGAAAGAGCACCCGGGTGGCGGGACAGGAATCCCTGATAGCACGACACGCATCCACTCCACTGCCACCGGACAAACGGACATCCATCAATACGACATCCGGTTGAAGGCGACAGGCTTCATCTACAGTATCCTTCACGCTCGCTGCTTCGCCGACCACGTTGATGCTGCTCTCTCGACTCAGCACTGTCCGCAATCCTACTCGAGTGACTTCGTGATCATCCACGACCAACACTCTGATTGGTTTCATGCTAGGCAAAAGTTCCTCTTCCATGGGGTTAACCAAATGAATAGCCTCTCAGTCCATGGATAGCACGGAGAATACGCCTGCCATGGCAATTCTTTATGGGCTGGATTCCCAGACGTAAGAGTTCTTTTGACTCCTGGCAGACCAGATACGGAGGTGCCGCGCTCATTCATGTGTAAGGAAGGGAGGCGAGAACTGTCATGCATGGGCAGCCTCACAATTCGACTACCGCATCATACTTTTCAAATTTACATAGATTTACAACCAATGGCAATAATGCTAATTGGCTCTACACATGACAGCCGCTATGCGAGTAATAGAAAAATAACTGCGCAATATTCTGACATCATAAAGCCTACGTAGTTTCATTCGACATCGCAATCGCGCACGAAAGACAGACCAGCCATCAGCCCGGCATACTCACACGAAGACCTCCATGACTTCGCAGATTTCACGACCCGATGCCCAGATCCGTGGATTAAAGTTCTATACCATTTCGACCGACAAGTGACTGCACTGAAATGCAGTGGACGCTAACCGCTCTCAAAGAACTACCTGCGGCATGAATACCGATATAGATCAATCACAGAATCTCAAAATGCCGGAGCAGGTCGAACGAGCCTTGGTCGAGCGGATCGACAAGGATCGAATCGATCTCCCCGTACTCCCCCAAGTCGCTGGTAAAGTCATGGCCCTGGTGAATGATCCAGCGGCAGATGCAGCCCGTCTGTCCGCGCTTATTCACCAAGACCAGGCATTGGCAGCTCACGTTCTGAGAATTGCCAACTCGCCAGCCTATATGCCTCGGACTCCGATTGCCTCGCTTCAACATGCCGTCGCCATGCTCGGTGTGACGCAGTTGTCGGAGATCGCTGTCACGATTTCTCTGAAGAGTGGGACCGTCAAGATTCCAGGACACGAAGCGGACGTACGGCAGCTCTGGCGCCATGCACTGGCCAGCGGAGCCTATGCCAAGGAAATTGCACGGATGCGCCGATACAATGTGGAAAGCGCCTACCTGTGCGGGCTTTTGCATACCGTGGGAAAACCGGTCGTGCTCAAGACCGTCACGACCATTGCCGCTGAAATGCACATCCCCCTCGAGTCCAGCGTGATCATCGCCTTCCTCGACGGCTATCATTCCCGCATAGGTAGCTTAATCGCAACTGAATGGGCTTTGCCCCCCAGGTGGCTGAGGCCATCACCTACTATGGGATCTATGAGCAGGCACCCTCGCATCGCCAGGAAGCGATGATGACCTGTCTGGCAGACCGATTGGCAACCTATATCCTTATTCCCGATTCCTTCGATGACCATTCGCTTCGCGAACACAGCGTCTTTGCCGATCTCAATCTCTACCCCAACTATATTGAGACCTTACTCGGCCTCAAAGAAAAGGTACTCAATCTTGTGGACACGATGGCGCAATGAGTACAGTCATTCACTATGACATTGTGGTGATCGGGAGCGGTCCAGCCGGCCAAAAGGCCGCCATCCAAGGCGCCAAAGCAGGCAAACACGTGGCGATGATCGAACGCGAGCCCGGAGTCGGAGGCGCCTGTGTATACCGAGGAACGATTCCAAGTAAAAGCCTCCGCGAAAGTGCGCTGCAAGTGGACCGGATGAAACGGTCCTCGACTGCACTGGACCTACAAATCCCTTCGAATATGATGGTCTCCTCACTGATGCGTCGCTTGGACGAGGTCGTCACGTCACATGGCGACTATATGATGAACCAGCTGACGCGCAACGGCATCACATTGTTCCACGGGCGAGCTCAATTTCGTTCCGACAGTCTGATTGAAATGCTGACGGTCGACGGCATCACACAAACACTCACCGCCGATACGATCGTCATCGCGACAGGATCCAGACCCCGTGCGCCGGTCGAGATTCCAATCGACCATGAACATATTCTCGACAGCGACTCAATTCTCTCGATGATCTACCTACCACGCTCGCTAACCGTATTGGGCGGGGGCATTATTGCATCGGAATATGCGTCGATCTTCTCTTCGCTTGGCGTGCAGGTCACGATCATCGATCGGGCCGAACGTCCCCTGCAGTTCTTCGATGCGGAACTTGTTCGCACATTCGTACAAAGCTTTGAACGGGAAGGCGGCCGCTATTGCGGGGCACAGGCGATACGAGACGTCCGGTGGGATGGAATCTCTCAGGTGGTGACGACGCTCCAGGATGGACAGGTGATCACCGGCGACAAGATGCTTGTGGCCTTAGGGCGACAGGCAAATCTGGAGGACCTCAACCTCAAGGCCACCGGCTTGACCGTCACCGAAAAGGGAACGCTAGCCGTCAATGAGCATTGCCAGACAGCGATTCCTCACATCTATGGCGTCGGTGATCTCATCGGCCCTCCCGGTCTGGCCTCCTCTGCCATGGAACAAGGCCGGCGTGCCGTATGTCACGCCTTAGGTCTACCGGAGGGACGTTCAGCCGAGACCATTCCGATCGGGATCTACACAATCCCCGAGATGTCCAGTATCGGACTGGACGAAGTGGCGGGCCGGAAACGATACCGAGAGGTCATGATCGGCCGGGCGAAATTCAACGAAATCGCTCGCGGTCAAATTTCAGGCATTCAGAACGGCCTACTGAAGATGGTCGCCGATCCGACGGGCGAATACCTCCTTGGCGTCCAGATTATCGGGGAAGGCGCGACGGAACTGATTCATGTGGGGCAGATGGCGCTCCAGCATGCGGCCACGGTCGACTCATTTGTTGAGAACATCTTCAACTTTCCTACGCTGGCTGAAACCTATCGCGTCGCCGCGCTTGATATCGTGGGGCAACGCCAAAAACGTCTGGCCTCGATCGCCGCATGATAACCGCGAGACGGGCGGGACAAGCGAGACGAGCGACGGTTCGAGGTTTCTTGAACTGCGGACCTCGAACTTCGGATCATGCATCAGGGGAATCTTGCTCAATCATTTCATTCGAAGACGGAAATCTTCCCATCCTGCCCGCTGCTGTATTCACAAGAGACCCATCCTGCTGCACCGGTCGTGCCGTCAATCCGACGGCAAGGAAGCGTGCATCGATCACACCGAGAATGTGTCGCCGCAGCTCGTCACAAAAAGGCGCGAGACTCTCATCGTGAAGATAATGATCGACCGTGCGAGGCAGGCGCCGCCTCCAGGCCTGAGCTGCCTGTCGCGCACCGTCCGCAGCCGGTCCGGCAAGAATAGTGCGCACCTCATGCTCGAAAAATTCCACATGGACTTCTTCATCTTCCAATATCGAAGTCAGATCAGGGCGCAAGCCGATTAACAACCTTGCAAACTCCAATCCCAACATTTCGTATCCGTAGAGATGCACCG
>DATEPD010000060.1:0-3817 GCA_035273365.1 Nitrospiraceae bacterium
GCCCGGCCCATGTCGGGGATCGGATCGAAGCATTCATGGATGGGCGCGGCCGCGCCGTCCTAATTCGGAACATTGATCAGGACGAACGACTGCGGTAGTCCGAGATTGTATTGGAGCTGCCCGCAATATCCATGATGGTTCGACGTCCCCCTTCCCTCCCCCATGCAAGGAGAGAGAGGGTGCGAGATGGGCATGCGGAGTCGGGCGAGGTAAAGCAACGGGAGATCGCGAGCGTTATAGGAGGGTGGATGTTCGCTACATTCTTAGTCGTAGGAGTGGCGTGTTGGTTTGCAATGTTCTCGTCGGTGGAAGCCGAGACTACCGGCCTGGCCTATGCTCCACCGCTCTTCGATAATCTGGGCTCCCTCCATCACCCCATCACCACTTCATCGGAACACGCCCAACGGTATTTCGATCAGGGTCTCCGACTCGTCTATGCATTTAATCACGAGGAAGCGATCCGATCGTTTGAGGCGGCGGCCCAAGAGGATCCGCAGGCGGCTATGGCCTATTGGGGGATAGCGTTGGCGCTCGGACCCAACATCAACAGCGCGATGGAGAAGAAGGACGAGCATCGCGCCATCGAGACGGTCCAAAAGGCTCGACGACTGGCAGATCGTGTCACCCCCGAGGAGCAAGCCTATATCGACGCATTGGTCACACGATATGTGGGCCGGAAGGGAGCTAAACGAAAGGGACTCGATGAAGCCTATGCAAAGGCCATGCGACTGGTGGCGCAGCGGTTCCCCGAAGATGCCGATGCTGCCACGCTGTTTGCAGAAGCGCTGATGGATCTGCGGCCCTGGGACTTGTGGCAGCCGGATGGAAGACCGCAGCCGGGCACCGACGAGATCGTCACTACGCTCGAGTCCGTGCTTGGACAGAACCCCAATCACCCAGGGGCCTGCCACTACTATCTGCACGCGGTCGAGGCGTCATCGCAACCGGAACGGGCGCTGCCCTGCGCGGAGCGGCTGCCTGGCCTGATGCCGGGTGCCGGTCATCTTGTTCATATGCCCGCCCACATTTATATGCGGCTTGGGAAGTACCACGAAGCAGTGGAACGGAATCAACAAGCAGCCGACGTCGATCAGCAATACTTGGCCGGTCGGACCCAAACCGGCGAGTATGCAGATGGGTATTACACGCACAATCTCCATTTCCTCTGGGCCTCGTTGGCGATGGAGGGGCGTAACGTCGAAGCCATGAAAGCTGCACGCGACTTGACGGCGACGATCACAATGGAGGAAGCCAGCAAAGATCGTTGGAAGGAACGGTACCTCGTGACACCCACATTTTCGATGATTCGGTTCGGCCGCTGGGAGGAGTTGCTCAAGGAACTTCCGCCTCCAAAAGGATTGCGATTGATGGAAGGGATGTGGCGACTGGGACGCGGACTCGCCCTTGTTGCGACCGGGCGGCTCTCCGGTGCTGAGGGTGAACATGTCGTCCTTGCCGGCCTTACGAAGCAGATCCGCCGGGATCGCACGACGGAGGAAAGGACCGATCGGGCGCTTCTCAAAATTGCTGAGCGAGTCTTGGCGGGAGAACTCGCTGCGCGCCGCCAGCATTATGATGATGCCATCCGTCTACTTGAGGAAGCGATCAAAATGGAAGAGGCACTCCCATTCTCGGAGCCGCCGCTCTGGCCCTTGTCCGTGCGGCACCATCTTGGGGCAGTGTTCTTGCTGGCAGATCGACCAGCCGAAGCAGAAGCGGTCTACCATGCGGACCTTCTGCAGCATCCGGACAATGGGTGGGCGCTGATTGGATTGATCCAGAGCCTCCGAGCCCAACAGAAGGACATTCAGGCGGCTGAAGCCGAGGATCGCTTCAAGAAGGCCTGGACTCACGCCGACTTCATTCCGGTTGCGTCTCGGATGTGAAGCATGAGCGAGACAAGCAAGACTTGCGCGACAGGCGCGACGAGAAGTTCGAAGTTTCTGGAACTTCGAACTCAGACCTCGACCTCTCCCTCGTCTCGCCCGTCCCGCTTTTCTCGCAAATCTCGCTGTGCGAGGTGTAAGGCTTCACAACGCGATTCGACTGAGTCAGTGAGGAGGACCCTCTTATGATAAAACACACGGCTCTATCAATTCTTACATTGGCCATTGTCCTCATCGGAGCCTGGAACGTCCAGACAACCAGTCAGGCTGCAGCGGACGCGACTTTCGGCAAGGCCTACTTCGCGGGAGGCTGTTTCTGGTGCATGGAAGAAGCCTTCGAAAAGGTTGAGGGGGTGCTGTCTGTGACCTCTGGATACATGGGGGGTACGGCTGCCAATCCAAGCTATGAGGAGGTGTCTGCTGGACGAACCGGGCACGCGGAATCGGTCGAAGTGGTCTATGATCCAACCAAAGTGAGCTACCAGAAGTTACTGGATGCCTTTTGGCATAACGTCGATCCGATTACACCGAACGCACAGTTCTGCGACCACGGCAGCCAGTATCGCTCGGCCATTTTCTTTCAGACCGACGAGGAGAAACGTGTGTCTGACACCTCTAAACAGGCTATTGAGCAATCGAAGCGATTCAAAGAGCCGATCGTCACCCAGATTGTCATGGCCTCGCAGTTCTATCCTGCCGAGGAATATCACCAGGACTTCTACAAGAAGAATCCCGTCCGCTACAAATTCTACAAATACAATTGCGGTCGCGCCAAGCGGTTGGAAGAGTTATGGGGAAACCACTAATATAAGTCGGGCGTCCTCTTCTCTCGTCCAGATACTTCGCATGAGCCGCGCGACAAGCCCCCCGCCTTCAGTGTATATTCCTGACCCTAGGAGCCTCTCCGAGTAATGCCATTCTACTGCGGCAAACGATCTGTCGGCATCTGTGTCGTTCTCGGCGCGAAAAAACCCTCGACGTATTTCAGCGAATACGCCTCCGGTTTTTTCGAGCCTTGCGCCGCTCATCTGCGAGCATCTCCTTTGCCTCGCAACGAAGGATTAACTCAGCAGACTCCTAACAACCTGGGCCAATAGCTTTCTCCAGTGAGGTGCGGTTCGTGAAACGTCCCATCCGACAATCAACCAGAAAACCGGTGATAGGTGTCATGGGTCCGGCCAAGGCCGGTATCCAAGAATTGGCCGACGCCAAGAGCTTGGGAGAACTCATCGCACGTCAAGGATGGGTGGTGTTGACGGGAGGGCGTGCGAGCGGTGTGATGGACGCGGCCAGCGAAGGGGCGAAGTCTGTGCCCGGCAGCTTGACGATTGGGGTTCTGCCGGATAGCAAGGCACAGGTGTCTCGGTATGTGGATGTGGCGATTGTCACGGACCTGGGCCAGGCGCGCAACAATGTGAATGTGATGTCAAGCGACGTGATTGTGGCCTGTGGGCTCGGCGGTACTGGAACGGTTTCAGAAGTGGCATTGGCCCTGAAGGCAAAAAAGACCGTGATTCTGTTGGGAGCCAATAAGTCGGGGGTGAATCTGTTCAAAAACCTCGCACCGCATCTTGTCCATGCCGTGACTTCACCCGAAGAAGCGGTGAAGCTCATCGGCGATCTACTCTAGCAGGATGCTGAAAAAGTCTGCCAGCAGCGTTCTCGCATCGCTCAGAGGCTCAACGTACCGAAGCGTACGCCTCGCCTCTTCGCTCGCTGCGGCCTTGCTGGACAGCCTTTTTGAGCATCCTGCATGGTGTACTCCTTCAACCCCAAACGCGTGACACGCAAGCATACTTCAGACTGTCTCTCTCCGGTGTCCCCAAAGTGCAGCCAACGAAGTTCTGCTGTGCCCGAAGGGTTCTTACTTAGCCTCCACACAATCTCGTTCAGCGGTTTCTGATTCTTGGTAAAGCCAACAGTTCCCAAAC
>DATEPD010000061.1:0-3490 GCA_035273365.1 Nitrospiraceae bacterium
GATCCCTCCAACCTCGCTCGTTATCTCTTCAGGGATGGGGGCTGATTGATCTTCCACTGCGCGCATCATCCCAATTCTCTACTTTCTTCTCAAGGGTGGCCTGGTCGATCCTCGAGTGCGCGCGTCGAACGAGCACACTCCAAATATCCGTACCCTCTCTTTAGAAGGAGTGGCCGAGGCTGCCCTTTACTGCGCGCATGGGACGAGCACAGTTTCACCGTGCGCGTTCTGCGAGCAAGAAGGGCACCTGGCCGCTCCTTCCCCCATCCTCTTCGTGACAAGGTTTGCCCGCGTCGGTATAATGCGCAGCCTATGGCCACTGCCAATCCTGCCGCGCCGAAACAACCACTTGCTTTGCCTGATCCTATTCTTGTGGCTGCCACGGTCGAGAGGCGGCTCCCCTTTCAGGGACAGTTCAAGACGCTCACACCGCTAGCAGGCGATGCCTCCAATCGCCGGTATTTTCGCATCGAATTGACCGGGGACGGTGCTCGCTCGGTGATTCTCATGCAGCTGGCCGAGCCGGAGGCCTTCAAACAATCGGAAGAAGCCGTCAGCGGGGCGGCTCATCAGGTCACCGAGTTACCGTTTCTGAACATCCTCTCCCATCTATCCAAAGCCGGGGTCTCCGTTCCGCGACTCTATCACTATGATCAATCCGCGGGGCTGCTTTATCTCGAAGACTTTGGAGACCTTACCCTGTCGGATGCCTGTCGTGGGGCGAGCGCAATTGATCTGGACGCGCGCTATACGCAGGCCGTCGATGCCCTCATACACATGCAATCGAAGGCCAGCTCACCAGCCGATCCGAATTGTCTCGCATTCCACCGTCGTTTCGATGCGCCACTGCTCATGTGGGAGTTCGACCATTTTCTGGAGTATGGGATCGTGGCGCGGCAAGGGAAACCCATGTGCGCCGACGATTACCTGCCCGTCCGGAGCGCGTTCGAGACAATTGCCGAGTTGCTCGCCGGCCAACCGCACGTCTTTGTCCACCGAGACTATCACTCGCGTAATTTGATGGTCGATGGCGAAAGGCTGGGGGTCATCGATTTTCAAGACGCCCTGATGGGGCCGGCCTCATACGATCTTGCCTCGCTGCTGCGTGACGCCTATATTGAACTCGACGAGGTGCTGATCGATCAATTAATCAATCGATATCTCGATCGGTTGGCTACACATCGGGAGGTGTGGACCAACCGAGAAGCGTTCCGCCGGCTCTTCGACTTCACAAGCATCCAACGTAACCTCAAAGCGGCGGGGCGATTCGTCTACATCGATCGCGTCAAAGGCAATCCCAAGTTCCTCGCCGACATTCCGCGTGTCTTGCACTATGTCAAACGCAATCTCCAGAAATATCCCGAGTTGGACAGGCTCCGGAAGCATCTCACCCCCTATGTGCCGGAGCTGCAGTAGCCGTGAGACGTAAAACGTGAAACGATCGGACACCATCCGTTCTTTTCCTCCTTCGATTCGCGTTTCATATTTCACATTTCATGTCTTGCGCCTATGAAAGCTATGATCCTTGCGGCGGGCTTCGGCACTCGCTTGAGACCGCTCACGAACACGATTCCAAAGCCACTCCTCCCCATTGCGGGCACGCCGTTGATCGTGTGGAATCTCTTGCTCCTGAAGCGGTACGGGTTTCATGATGTCGTGATCAATCTGCATCACCTCGGACCGATGATCGAACAAGCGGTCGGCAACGGTTCGCGGTACGGATTGCGGATCATCTATTCTCGCGAGCCGGCAATTTTGGGTACGGGGGGCGGCCTTAAACAGGCGGAGCTCTATTTTTCCGGTGAATCAGTGTTGGTGCTCAACGGCGATACCCTCGTGGAACTCGACCTCGGTGCGTTGTATGAATGTCACCAGCAGCGCGAGGCCATGGCGACGTTGGTCTTGCGCAAAGATGCTGAAGCGGTAAAGTGGGGCCTCGTCGAAATGGATTCGGACAACCGCATCGTGCGGATTACCGGTCGTGGACGTACAGATCAGGTGCCGACCCTGCCTCGCATGTTTGCCGGGATTCAGGTGCTTCGTCCGCGGATTCTGCGGGATGTGCCAAAGGGTGTGGCCTCGTCCATCATCGACCACTATGTGGCGGCGATCCAGCGTGGGGAGATGGTGCTCGGCTATGACTGTGAGGGGTACTGGTCGGATATCGGGACGCCGGAGCGCTATGCACAAGCTGAACAGGATGCCTCAGCAGGCCGTATCACCCTGGCGGCAAGACAGCGACCTGATTAGCAGAGTGCTGTCTTGCCGCCAGGGTCCATGGAGCGTGACGCGCGCGACGTGAAAGAGAGGTGCGATCTGAAGTTCGAAGTTCCGGGTTCGAGGTTCCGAAAACCTCAAACTCTCCCCCCTCTCGCCTGTCACGCGTGGCACAACAGGAGAGCAATCTTGCAGGATGCTCAAAAAGGCCGTCCAGCAAGGCCGCAGGCGAGTCGAAACCGGAGGCGTACCCTCGGGGGCGCACGGTGCGACGAATAAGGAGCACCACGTCTGTGCGCGCCGCCGAGTGGTGAGGCGGCCGGGTCCCCGTTGAGGATTTCGATGAGCCGAGAACGAAGCAGGCGGACTTTTTCAGCATCCTGCTACTAATCCGATTCCGCTTTCACTTTTTGTTGCTTAATCAGACGTGCCAGATATGTGCGCTGAAGTTTGAGGCGGTCTGCGGCTTTTGTCTGATTACCATCCGCTTCCTTGATCGCGCGCTCGATGATGTAGCGGCTATGTTCTTCCATCGACTCATGGTATGGGAATGAGAGATAGGGGAGGTGTTCGTCCGGCGCAATGCGGCCCACGGCATCTAACGACAGCATGTCCGGTTCGATGGTGTCTGACTGGTTCAAGACGACGGCCCGTGCGACGACGTTTTCCAATTCGCGAATGTTTCCCGGCCAACGGTATCGGCTCATGGCCTCCATAGCTGCGGGGCTGAACATCATGCCGGGGCGCTTTGCGTCCCTGGCATGCCGGTTCAAGAAAAACTTGGCTAAGGCAGGGAGGTCATCGGGCCGTTCATGGAGTGGAGGTAGGGTGAGGCTGATGACGTTCAGACGGAAAAAGAGATCCTCGCGAAACGAACCGTTCTTCACGGCCTGCCGGAGATCCTTGTTTGTGGCCGCGATAATCCGTATGTTGATCGACACGAGGCGTGTGCCGCCGACTCGATGAAACTCCCTGTCCTGCAGCACGCGCAACAGTTTCGCTTGCAGTGGGAGCGACATATCTCCGATTTCGTCCAGGAAGATCGTGCCTCCATCGCAGAGCTCGAACTTGCCGAGCCGCTGGCCGGTGGCGCCCGTGAACGAGCCTTTTTCGTGCCCAAAGAGTTCGCTTTCGATCAGGTTGTCGGGGATCGCCGCGCAATTCACCGCGATGAACGGCGACGACGAGTCCGGCGAATTGACGTGGATCGCACGCGCGATCAGCTCCTTGCCCGTTCCGGATTCGCCGCGGACGAGCACCGTCGCGCGAGTCA
>DATEPD010000062.1:0-3274 GCA_035273365.1 Nitrospiraceae bacterium
CTTTCGAAGCGGCGCGCGAATCGGAGATCTCCTATACGTGACCGGCACAATCGGCGACGCATCGGCCGGCCTGAGTCTCCTCAATGAACCGCCGCCCAGTACGAACCGCGATCCATGGGATACGACACTCTCGATGAAGCACCGGAAATTTCTGATTAAACGGCACCTTCGCCCGACCGCACGCATCGCAGAGGGCCAGTGGCTCAGTGCCGATCGCTTGGCGACCTCCGCGATTGATATTTCAGACGGCCTCTCGGGCGACCTCCGCCATATCTGCGAGGAAAGCCATGTCGGAGCAGACATCGATCTGGGTGCGCTCCCGTTATCGCCGGCCTGCCGTGCCTATGCGACCTCTCGTAAGTTGGACCCGGTGAACCTCGCGCTGACCGGAGGCGAAGATTATGAATTACTCTTTACCGTACCGCCGCGACAACGCACACGACTCGAACGGACAGCAATCGAGCGAGGATTCTCTCTAAGTTGCATTGGGGAAATTCACCCTCTACGCTTTGGGATCCAGGCCGTGTCCCTTCGCGGACGGCGTCACCGGTTGATCAATACCAGTTACGAACATTTCAGGTAACCAGGCTCATCTGCGACAGCCATGGCCACGATCCCTTCATTTCGATCGCTGTTGAAACAGGTCCTCCATCTGCAGGAGTCGCCGCAACGAACAGCACTGGCCTTCGCCATCGGGGTGTTCATTGGCTTTTCCCCGGTCTATGGGTTACACACCGTTCTGGTGCTGTTCTTGTCCTGGGCATTGGGCCTCAACCTTCTCGCACTCATGGTAGGCGCCTTTCTCAACAATCCCTGGACCGTGGTTCCGATCCTTGGCGCCACCTACTGGGTCGGTGCACTCTTGCTCGGCCGATCGGAAAGCCCCGCCTTCGACTGGCATGATGTGAGTTTTCGCGCAATCTATGAACAAGTCATGCCCTATGCTGTGCCTTTTTTTCTTGGTGGATTTGTCCTGAGTCTTCTCGGTGCGGCGGTCGCCTATCCACTCGCCTACTATATTGTCACCAAATATCGGCAATCGCACCCACCGCATCAGACAGCGCCATTGCCGCCCCCGAGAGATGTACGCTAAGATACTTACTCGCCATGTCTGAATTCGATCATCAATCCACTGCTCCGTATGACGGGTCTGCGCTGATCGCTGATCCGATCCACCAATACGTATCCTTCACCGTGCCCTTCTCTGTTGCGGACCCGCACGAGCGGACTGAAAAGGACCTGATTGACTCTCCCTGGGTCCAACGCCTCCGATACATCTATCAACTTCAAAGCGCCCGCTGGGTGTACCCCTCAGCGGAACACACTCGCTTCGTTCACTCGGTCGGCACCATGCATGTGGCAGGCCGCTTTGCACGGCATCTCTATCCGTTTCTTAAAAAGGCCGTCAAGGAGCTTCCGTCCGCGAACTATGTTGAGGAATTCCTCCGCGTGACGGCGCTCGTGCACGACATCGGCCATGGCCCCTTCTGCCATTTTTTTGATGACAACTATTTACATGCCTTTCAGGCCAGTCACGAAAGACTCGGGCAAATCATCATCCGAGACCATCTGGGTCCGATTATCCGCAAGATCCGGCGCAGCCCGTCCGGCCCATTCGCCAAAGGCGAGGAACTCAAACCCGATCAAATCGCGCATGTGATTCTCAAGGAAAAAGGCAAAGACAATTCCCGTATTCCCCGATGGCTCAACATGCTTCAACCGGTCATTTCCGGCAGCTATACCGCAGACAACCTCGACTATGTCCTGCGCGATTCTTATATGTGCGGCGTGGCGGTCGGCCCGGTCGATCTCTCCAGACTCATTCACTACACGATCATCACGGACAAAGGGTTTACGATTCATAAGACAGGCCTTCCTGCCCTGCAGATGTTCCTCAATACCCGCATGTATCTCTATTCCAACGTCTACTATCACCGAACCACGCGCGCGATTGATATCCATCTCCGTGACATCTTCGGCGACACCATGAAGCTCGTATTTCCTCATGATCCTCGCAAGAAAATGGACGCTTACTTGACGCTGACCGATTGGTCCTTGCTAGAACAGGTGCGGGAATGGAGAACCTCGCGCCATGCCATTGAGCGGCGTCTCTCTGCAGAATGGCAGCGCATCCTTGTCCGCGACGTCAAATGGAAAATGGCCTACAGCGCCGTGCTCAAGGAAAAGGGCCAGGAACGCGGCATGGACTTTCCCAGCCATGAGCACTTTGAAGACCAGATCAAAAAAGAATTGCCGACGCGGCTCCACAAAATGGAGTTCCGTGTGGACATGGCGCCCCTCGACCCACGTCCAGACCCGAAAGACCGGCGTGGCAACTCCCTCTATGTATACGATCCCAGCACCAAAGGCATCTCAACCGAACCGCTTGAGGAATTCCTCGATCTCCTGCCAACCAGACTCGTCCAATTCCGCATCTACTCGCTCGACCATCAGCACGACGAAGCCCTCTCGCGCGCTGCCGCCACGGTACTAAATAAAACCCCGTCCGGTCTTGAACCCAATATCTAGGATTGCTTGCCCGACCCGCGAACGTCCTGAGATACTCTCCTTGTGGCTTTATCTCTAGGAGGACTAGATGAAACCGTATATTCTCGGGATCGCAGCCGTGAGTTTGTTCGTGGTGGTGGCGGCCTTTGCTCAATCAGCTGAAAGCCCCATCCATCCAGACGATGCCGCCGGCATCATGAATGCACTCCCGCCGGAGCTTCACAAGAAACTTCAGCAGCTTTCTGAACTTCTTGATCAGAACATCAAGGCAGGCAAAATCACAGACGCACAGATACAGCAGCAGCTCACGTCAGGCCGCCTCGAACAGACCATCCGCTCACTCGGTCCAGAGGCCAATCACCTGTTCGATGAGATTCAGGCAGACATGAAGAACGGCAATGGCCCAGGCAAAGACGCGCTGCTGCCTCTACTCGGCGGGCTGAGCGGAGCGGGAAAGTAAGAACGAGAGTGGCTGAACCCTGGCACACTAGGCTCTACTCTTTGGCTGGAATGGCTTGCGGAGTTGAAGTGTGCTCAGAAACAGGGACCGTCGCAGAACTGGGAGGGATGATACCGTTCTTGAGCGGTAGATCCAGCAGTGAATAGGGGTTCACACGAGCCCCGTTGAGTTTGACGCCCCAGTGGAGATGCGGCCCGGTGGCGCGACCGCTCGCCCCCACCTTGCCGATGATTTGCCCGGCCTTGACCAAGTCTCCATCTTTGACTAATACTTCCGATAGGTGGAAATACATCGTATAGAATCCCA
>DATEPD010000063.1:0-12051 GCA_035273365.1 Nitrospiraceae bacterium
GAAACTGGCAATTCTGTACAAGCAACTGCAGCCTCATCCCTTGGTTAAATCAGCCTCTCAGCTGTAACAGCCCCCTAGCAGACAATTGAAAAAGCCACCGAGGAAAGGCAAGGCAACTACTTGGCGTGATTATTTCCTCTGCAAGGGCAGACTGTAATAGCGTTCGTAGACGCCGTGCCCCCAGTCGATTTCAACACGTTCCTCATACCCCTGTGCGGTGGGAGACAGAACCTTCCTGGCCGCTACGGCAGGCATGTTGTGTGGCATGCGATCCGGAAACATGAGCCGACCGTCTTCCATGACGATGGGGAACTCGTGAATCCTTCCCCCGTCCGTGTACGCTCGGCTTACAAGTGAACCGGTCTCCTCATCCGGACCGAGGATAATAAAGGCCTGATGCCGATCCCACGAACCATTTGTCTTTCGATACGTGGCTGCCATCCGAAGACTCAGAAAGCGCCCGCCTGCCTCCCAACTTCCAACTACTTCTTTCTGGATCGACCGTTGCTCCAGAGGCAGCTCCACCGTTCCTTCGAAATGCCCCAAGAGAAACCGGACGTATTCGAGAGCCGCACTAGGCTTTTCGGGTTCATGAATGGGATCGAACCGAAAGGGCTGCGCCGTCCCCGCATCGACAAGCAAGGTCTTCGCCTGAGCCGCTCGTTGCACAAAACTCAAGACAGCCTCCCATTCCCGAAGGCGCGCGAACTGGGAAAATAATTCACAACCGTGGCCGACACGCAGCAGCGCCAGCGGTGCTTGCTTGCAGGGTCCTTGGCAGGCCGTCGGTGAAATCCGACAGCCGATGCGTTCAGCTTCATGCTGCAACGCGTTGGAGTTGGCTTCGAACCCTCTCCGTTGCCGACAGGGCTCTCCGTCACAGAGGAAGAAGTGGGCATCACTTTCAACAAAATGCCGTTTCGCACGCTCCAGAGATGCATCGAATTCGACCGAGCTGTGTGTGAGAGCTTTGGACACGACATAGCGGCGAAGATCAGCAATCGCCTCTTCCCTGCAGGCACCCATACTGCTGACAACCAGTGCAAGGGTGAGACTATCCAGCGATGACGTGTCGTGCTGACTCACTGACTGCTCTAACATATGTCCTCCTTCTACACCGGGCGTGGCAGGTACGATTGTTCGCATTGCGGCATAGCCTCATTCGGGGCTGGCTCGACCATGTCGATCATGAAGCGGTTCTTCAATGAGTGAGGTCTGACTGATATGTGCGATAACAAGACACCAGTTGCACAATGCGACAGCGAACGGATCTGATGTCGGTTCGCTTGCGTGATTAGTCCGGCTTCATCTGTCGCTCTAATTCACCCGGCTTGAGAATTCCGTATTGTTCGAGCACTTCGATAAGCGCCAAGGTATAACGCTCATAGTAGTCCCACGTAGCTTTGCCGTTGCAGGCATCTTGTTCCCACGCGGCGATCGTCGTAATCAAATGTTGCCTGAAATCCTCCCACTCAAAGTGGCCCTCTTTGGACAACGCCAGTGCCATACCGAACACCGTGCGTTGCCATTCTTCGCTAAAGAAGAGCTTTCCTTCAACGCGCGGTGGCGAGTCAGGCTGTCCAAGCATCTGCGTCGCGGCATATTCTTCGAATCGGGTAAACATGTGGTATTTATGCGGCTTGCGGTGGAGGGACGAGTGCGACCCCCATCATGGCTTCCGGTGTGACCAGGGCAGCGAGTTGTTCTTCGTTCAGATGTTCGGAGTGAGCCGGTCTTTCCGGAATAACGAACCAGCGGATCTGGGCGCTGCTGTCCCATACCTTGACTTCCTTGTTTGCCGGGATGGGCACACCAAATTCGCGCAGCACGGCACGCGGTTCACGCACACCTCGCGAGCGGAACACCGGATCTTTGTACCAGTATGGCGGCAGGCCCAGCACCGGCCACGGATAGCAGGAGCAGAGGGTGCAAATTATCAGATTGTGGACAGACTCGCTGTTGGCTACGGCTTTCATGTGTTCGCCTTCGGCGCCGGCCATGCCCGGGAAGTTCAGTTCGGCGATGGCTTTGGGCGTATCTTCGAGCAACCGACGTTTGTATTCGGAGTCAAGCCACGCCCGCGCCACGATACGGGCGCCGTTAAAAGGGCCGGCCACGGTTTCGAAATGGCGGAGCACCGTATCGACGGAATCGCTGCCAAGTACGCCTTTTTTAATGAGCAGCGCTTCCAGTGCGCGTACTTTTGCGGCACTGGCGGCTTCCCGGTCTTTATCGTAATCAAATAGTGCACTCATGATAAATCCTTCGTGTGAAATTCATGAGCAGACAGAAGATAGGCATCAAACAGGTCGGCATAAATGACGGTATTGGATTCGCTTTTGTCTGCACCCCAAATGTCCGCCGCGTCAAACGACACGCAATACACATGCTGTGGCCCTACCAAGCCGTCCGGCCCGGTTGACACAAAATACTCGAACGCACCCGGATAGACTTCGGTGACCGTACCCTTCTTGTTGCGCAAAAATCCAGGTAGTCTGGTGTGATTGGCGGCTTTTGGGTCAGCGACATAGACGGTGTCCCCGACCGCGAAGCGGACCGGCGTGACGGGTTTGCGCAGACCTGAGTCGCCGTGATGGAGATATTTGACCACCTGGTCCTTGAGTGCCGGGTTTGGCTGTTGTGGCAACGGCGCATCAGGATTCGCGCGGTAATGCTCGGTCAATTCTGCCAATTCATCAGCAGCGATATACCCGCGATCGACGAAGAACTGACTGATTCCCATCAGCCATTTTTCATAATAGCGATATTTGAAGTATTCAAAAGGCTGCATGCCTTCGGCACCGGTGCGGAGCGAGGCCCAGGTCCAGGTGTCCTTGAACGTGGTCGGCAGTTGCTTGATCGGATATTTCTGCAGCGCATTGTCCAAATGGGCGCTTTCGGCCATCATCACGGTGTGAATGCCAAAGATGCGCTTTTCCCACTCCGCCATGAATACTTTTTTGTCAAAGAAATCGACCGGCCCGAGGTTTTCCAGGCCACCGAGGTAGTGTTGTAGTCTCATGGTCAGCTTCGATCCATAGACATACTATGGCGCAGGGATGCCAACGCTCTCGTGCACGCAATCGAGAAAACCGCGTGGCAGCACCGCGCTATCGAGATGACGGCCGATGAACACGAAACGGCTCTGGCGCGCCTCAGCAGACTGCCAGCGCTTTCCCGGTTTTGCTTCCAGCAGCATGTGCACGCTGTGGAAATAGAACTGCCGCGCCTCGCCATGGAAATTCAGCACACCTTTCATGCGCATGATGTGTTGGCCCTGCTGCTGAACCAGCCGATTGACCCAGCGGTTAAAGCGGTCCGGGTCAATGGCGTGGTTGGTCTCCACCGTGCAGGACGTGATGGAAGTATCGTGTTCATGGTCGTGCTCGTCTTGCAGGATGCCGGGCTCTATTGCCAGCAAGTTGGGCAGTGAAAATCGGTGCCCACCGAGCAGCGTGCCGGCGGCCACCTCAGCGTTCTTGGTTCGAATGATGGCAGCGGTCGGATTGATGGCGCGCAAATGGCGTTCCAGCGGGGCAACGTCATCAGCTTCCAGCAGATCGACTTTATTCAACACAATGAGATCGGCGAAGGCTATCTGTTCGCGTGCAATGTCGTTGCCGACCTGGTGTTGGTAGTTGGCAGCATCGACCAGAGTCACGACCGATTCAAGTTCCACGCGGGTCAAGAGATCAGTGTCGGCGAGAAACGTCTGCAACACCGGTGCAGGATCAGCCAGCCCTGAGGTTTCAATGAGGAGGCGATCCAGTGTGATATCGCTGCGCGCCAGCAATACTTTCACCCCTGCCACCAGGTCGGTGCGCACGGTGCAGCAGATGCATCCATTGCGTATCTCTATCAGCGCTTCTTCATCGGCGATGATCAGTTCGCCGTCGATCCCGACTTCCCCAAATTCATTGACGATGACTCCGATACGGCCCCCGGGGTGTTGCGTGAGTACATGATTGACGAGAGTCGTCTTGCCGGCGCCGAGAAATCCGGTGATGACTGTGACGGGTATTTTCTTTGACAACATGGTGTCTGAACCACGAATCAAATGTTTAGGAGGACCAGCCTCAGGCAGACACGTATCGATTCGCTCAAAACAATTGGAGCGTTAGAGCGCGACTCTTAGATGTTTGTTCGTGACGTTAAATTGGCGTAAGTGGAGTGTTATCACCACACACCCAACCTTTGGTCAACCACAGGCACGTAGATGTAAGAACGGCACGCCGGCAAGCGGCAATAATATCTTCTGCCAGGCTCACGGCTGTTGTCAACGGGATGAAGAGGAGCCAGAGTCGCTATGCTTCCTGAGCGCGCCCTGCGACTGGACCTTCAAGACAGTTACTGACGAGCTGTTTTCCTGTCTTTGTCATCAGTGTATGCCTCGCGCGAATTTCTCTAAGCGCAACCACAGGACCTCGTCCCCTACCGCGTATCCGGCAGTGAGAGCGAAAGACAGAAGTGTCAGGATTTCGTTTGACCAGGTGGCCAAAGATGCGAGCCCTACACAAATGGCAGCAAGAAATAGCGCGGAAAGCTGTAACATCCGTAGTTGCTGACCGTAATACAGCATGATGTGCGCATTTTCCTTTGGGTTAAATCGGGCGTTGATCTCGGCGTTGACATATCCGATACAACCGATAAAGCTCAGCCCGGCGATACTCCAATACCAACCGTGCACATTGTGTGCGACGAAGTAGGCTGCGAAACACTGCGCGGCGCCCAGAGCGAATGGCATCGCGCCGTCGACCAGTTTCGGCACATACGAGAGCACGACGAATCCTCTGATGAACCCGTTCCAGACCAGGATCATGATCACCAGCGTATTGGCGGCGAGTAACCATTGGGATGCACCAAAGTGAGTAGCTTCTTCGAAACACACCAACACCAAAAACCCGAAACAGGCAGCCTGAATGACGCTGATAACGGTGTAAAAGGTCGTGTGATGGGCCTCGAGGAGGGCCGCCAACACCCTGGCCCGGGAATGATCAAAGGTTTCAGCTGGCGTGACAATTTGGGAGGGGTCGTCCATCTTGCTTGGCGCTCCGGACAAATTTGGTTATTGGTTATAGAGAGAGTGGCGGGGGCCAACTAGTATCGTGCGCCTATTTCAGCTGCCTGCCCAGGCGTTCATGCCAGGTGTTCGAGGAGTGTCCACCACTTCTAAAATCGTGTCAAGTAGGTCCCTTGCTAGGTTGCCGTCGATCGGCCTCGGTCCCTAAGACCTAGATTGTCGCACCTCGCTCGCAAGATTCGAAATACGCTTTACGAGCTACGTCGCAAAAGAGGCTGTAGCTGCAGGGCGGGTCGGGTGAAATAGTCGACCAGGGTTGGGAGGGTGAAATAATTGTGCACAGTGGAGGGTCGGTGCGGCCGTTACCCCGTTTTCTTCAGTTGGTCTATCGCCACTGCGTAGGGGTGGGGGACGATATTGATCCCGTTCCTGCCGCTGCGTTTCACGCGGTAGAGAGCATAGTCGGCCATTTTGCACAAATGTTCCGAACTCAAGGGGTGCTCGGATGACCAGACTGTTGCCCCGATGCTCAAGGTGATGGTGAGCTGACCGCCCGCTGTCTTGAAGGGTCTGTCACTTATCGCGATCCGAAAGCGTTCGGCACACTCTCGTAAAGCGTCCAGATCGCAATTGGGAGCCACAATTAGGAATTCTTCTCCCCCGATGCGTCCAACGTGATCGGAGCGGCGTGCGGTTTCGCGGAGGCGGCGTGCCGTTTCTTGAATGACGAGATCACCTACGGCATGTCCATAGGTATCATTGATTCCCTTGAAGTAATCGAGGTCGGCAATCAGGACCGCCACGGGGTAATGGTCTCGTTGAGCCCTCAACAATTCCTGAGTCAAGATCGTGAACGTGGTTGAATGGTTGAGCAATCCGGTCAATGAATCTTTCCTAGCCTGTTCCTTGGAATCGTGGAGGAGTTGCAGATTCTGAATTGCGGTACCGGCCTGGGCGGCAAGGGTCAGGACAACCTGTTCGTCCAGTTCGCTGAAGTCGGGCACGGCGCCCGGTCCGGTCACTTTATTCGCAAGAAAAAGCCTGCCAAAAAATTGGCCCTGGCATCGTATCGACACGGCGAGGAATGACGTCAGGGGAGCATGATTTGCAGGAAGTCCGAGGGTGGCCCAGTGTTCCGTGAGATGAGAGAGACGAAGGGGGCTGTCCTTTTGTCCAAGAGGCCCCTGCGCTCCCGGTTCGAGCGGGAGTGCCCGAATGACGTGAGCTGCGGCTTCATCAATTCCGGTACTCAGGAGCGGTCTTGGCTCACGTGAGTTGCCGCTGGAGATTCCTAATGCCGCATAGCGTGCACCGCTGTTCTCCTTTGCAAGATGAAGGAGTTGGTACAACAGTCCATCGAGGTCCTGCTGCGCGGATAATGTCTGTGCAGCCACGACCAGTGTATGCAGAGCCTCCGTCCGTTTTTGGAGCGCTGCCTCCGCGTTGGTCGCTCGTTGGAATTCCCGTTTCGCGTTGCCCCATTCTCCGTGAAGGGCCTTGATCATCCCCAGCACAAGACCATGCAAGGGGAGGAGAATGAGAATGGCGAAAAACGACAATTTCATGAGAAATGACCGAATGGGGGTCAGGATGCTTCCCCGGTCTACATGAATCAAGATGCCCCAGCGTAGGGCCGGGTCTGTATGGGCAATGGGCACTTGCGCATAGGCGGTAATAACAGACGTTGCGCGGTGAGGATGGGTCTCTTCGACAAAACCCTGTGCCTGCATTCCCACTAATGTGGCGGAGGGAAGGCCCAGCTGTTTCAAATTGAGTATGTCTTTCTCTCGTCGCGTCGAGCCGGCGAGCAGGTCTCCGTTTTCATTGAGGAGCTGATATTCAAGCTGCGACTCTTCTGTCCACTCGATGTTTTTGAGTACCTGCGTCGTGTCGTCAAGGATATGTATCAGTGAGGGAACGCCGACAACGGCTGCGATCGCTCCAAGAAATCGTCCATCTGGACTGCGGAGGGGCGCGATCACAGTAATGGCCGAGGCCCCTCCGGATTCGTCACTCACCTGCGCATCCAGAATCCTGACGTCGGTGATGGTGCGTGCCAGCTGGAACCAGTGACTCTGGCTCCGATCGAGGGAGATTCTGGACATATCGGTGGCCGCAACAATCCGTCCGCGTGAGTCGGTGACGCCAATCCACTGATAGGCCGGGTGCGCCTGCACCATCTCGCGGAGATGGGTTGTCAGCCTCTCAGGATTTTGACCTTGAGTGATCGGAGCCGTGGAGAGCAACTGGATGTCGTGGTATCGTTCCAGGATCACCATGTCCAATTTACTGGCGGCATCCGTGGCCACTTGCACCAGGCTATGACCGCTCGATTGAATGAGTCCTTGTTGGACGGTGTAGGCGGCCCATCCCATGCAAAGCAGCGTCACAATCGCCATGACGGATACCGCGGACAGAATCCAGGTATGATGACGGTGCATCCATGCCGGGAATCGATCTGTTGTGAGGGAGACGTGAACTGATGTACTCAGAGGAGCAGGCGAAATCTTGGCAGGGTCAGGGGTGACGGCGATGTGGCTCTGGTTTTCCATCAAAGTAGTGCGCTTGTACGGGACTGCCGCCGGTGGCTGCATCCATCATAAAGTAAGTCATAGGCGAAGCAAGAAAAGTACCGATTGTCGCTGTAGGCGAATTGCGCCTCCCGTCCCAGAATACAATAGGGTGCGACACGTCGCTTCCGGCATGCCCTGGCGCAATTTGCGGAGTCTCTCATGACCTACAGTGCGAAAGAAGGTGTCGGACCCCCTCACTTGTTGGGGTTTTTGCAGCAAAAATATCGAGCCGGTTTGGAGAGACTGTCAGGGGCGTGCCTCGCCTGGCGCATGCATCAGTCACCGGGAAGCCATAGGCCTGTTTAGGGTTCTATCTTTCCGACTTCCTCCCGCAACTGAAACTTGAGGGAAGGATACTCTTTCATGCAGTAGACGAGCAGACGTTCTGAGCCGAAGAGCATGACCATGCGGCCATCCCGATCCACGAGCCGGCGCGTGTCCTGCGGCCAATAAATGCCGGCCAGCACATCGGGAGCTCCGCTCACCCAGCGGGCCAGCGCAAAGGGCATCCGCTCGACGAGAGTCTTGACCCCATACTCGGTCTCGAGACGCGACGCAACGACATCGAATTGAAGTTCTCCCACTGCTGCCAAGACCGGTTCCCGGCGCGCATGATCGGGTGAATAGAACACTTGCATGACCCCTTCTTCTTCAAGTTGCTGGAGCCCCTTCTGGAACTGCTTTTGCTTCGTGAGGTCCTGGCTTCGCAGCACGCCAAAGCACTCAGGGGGAAATTGTGGAATGGCATCGAAGGCGAGAGGAGTGCCTGAGCAGAGTGTGTCGCCGATGACAAAGAGCCCGGGGTTCACAAGCCCGACGACATCGCCCGGGTAGGCTACCTCAATCGTCTCCCGGTCTCGGCCAAAGAGCCGGTGCGGTCGCGTCATCCTGATTTTGCGGTTCAGCCGCGCATGGTAGACCATCATATCTTTCTCAAATCGGCCAGAGACGATACGCAAAAACGCCATCCGGTCACGATGTTGCGGATCCATATTCGCCTGGATCTTGAACACAAATCCGGAGAACTTGTCGTTCGTCGGCTGCATGAGCCCTTGCGAACTCATGCGCGGTTCTGGTGGGGGCGCGAGCTGGAGGAAGGCGTTCAGAAACGGCTCGACACCGAAGTTCGTCAGAGCGCTCCCGAAGAAGACCGGTGTCAGTTGGCCGGCGAGGAATCGGTCGCGGTCAAACTTCGTACCTGCGCCGGTCAGCAAGGCGATTTCTTCCTGTAATGGACCGTAGGCCTCTCCGAGCGTCTCCGCCAGACTTGGATGGGGGAACATCTCCACTCGCATCGGCGCTCTGCGTTGGTTATGCAGCGTCCGCTGAAAAAACTGGACCTGAGGTTCCTGAAGATCGTACAGCCCTTGAAACCCGGACCCTTCACCGATGGGCCAATTAAAGGGGACTGCGGTCATCCCCAACGTCTGCTCGATTTCCTCGAGGAGTTCGAACGGGTGGCGCCCCGGCAGATCCAGCTTATTGATGAAGGTCATGATCGGGATACCGCGTTTGCGACAGACGGCGAACAGTTTCTTCGTCTGCGGCTCGATGCCTTTGGCACAATCGAGCACCATGACGGCGCTATCAACCGCCATGAGAGTCCGGTAGGTGTCCTCGCTGAAGTCTTGGTGCCCCGGCGTATCGAGCAGATTGACCCTCACACCCTGATAATCGAACTGTAGGGCGGTGGATGTGATTGAAATCCCGCGCGCCTGCTCCAGTTCCATCCAGTCTGATTTCGCCGCACGCTGATGCGCCCGCGCCTGCACCGCCCCGGCCAGGTGCAGCGCGCCGGCGTAGAGGAGAAGCTTCTCCGTCAATGTGGTTTTCCCTGCGTCCGGGTGCGAAATAATGGCAAATGTGCGCCGCCGCGCCACTTCTCGCGCCAATTCATCGGACAAGGAATTCTCAATCGGCAGAGACATAGACGGTCCTTTTCGTATTCAAGGCATGACTTCAAGTATCAGGGAGTGTTGTATCACCAGTCTCAGGAGAAAACTACGGGTAGCCTGTTGGTCTCCTTTCCTCGCGCAACGTGCGGCGGCAGAAGGCCCTCGCTCGGGCCACTAGCACATTTTGTCGTGACAGTGGTGGGGGGTGAGAAAATCGCGCGCAGTAGGAGATCGATCAGCCCCATCCCCAGGGAGAGAGAACAAGCGAGCTTGGAAGGTAAATTAGATTGACAATGCATTGCTCGAAGCGCGCAGTAGAGCTGAGCCACTCCCCTAAAACAACGGTGTGGGGAATCGGCAGACTCTCGCCACGGGCTAATGGCACGTTCGCGAGATCGATTGCAAAGCAATCGGAGGGTAGGGGGGTGAAAGACCTTCAAGTGGGTGGGCGGGTGAGAAAGCTGCGCGCAGTAGAAGATCAATTAGACCCCATATGGATGGCGCTACCACATAATACATCGCGGCGGCATTTGCAGACTTAGTACTTGCAAGGCATGGTGCATGAGTTTACGTTCATGGCGGTTGAAGTGTCTCCCGGAAGATAGTCTGCCGAAAAACTCACTCAAAAAGGAGCTGCGCTGATGGAGGATAGGGATTGGGCGTTGGGAGATATGGTGTGGGCCATTCTGGGGATAGCCATTGTCCTCGGGCTAATGGCGTTGAATGCGTATGTTCAGAAACTCGCGAGAATTGAGGAGGAACGTCGAATAGCACTGGTGGGTTCCGATCCTCTTAATCGCCATTAGATCAGTAGCTTCTCAGAGTCGTTGACCTGACGACATCTGACGTCCCGGCTGCCAGCAGAACTCGGCGCGGCTTCGCCCCGATTCCGGACACACTCGCTCTCCTCGCATCCTGTTCACAGTTCAAAATCTCAAGCCATCACGCGCAGTGAGGAAGTCTTTGCCAGAAAGGAAAGCTGAAACTGACTGCAAAGGAATGTCAGAAAGCTTCCGCCTGGCAAACACCCGCCGCATCCGCTTTTCATAGCATTTTCCTCTAGCTGTGTTATTGTCCTGTTCCTTCCGCATCAACTCAGGTTGATGAATGGGGGATGGCAATGACTCCCCATTGCCGGCAGCGGGCTTTGAGCTTCACAAGATACTCCTGGCCCTTTGATCGCGGGCCGCTTCATCTAATAAGTGAAGATTATGGGCATTGTCCAGCAAACCTTATCAGACACGTTTAATAAGTTTTTCGATTCGGAGAAGTCGAGCGGGCTTCTGCTGGTTATTTGCACGGTACTCTCGCTCGTGATGACAAATTCACCACTCGGCACAGCGTATCTAGACTTTTGGCACGTGTCTGCCGGAGGACTGAGTCTTGAGCATTGGATAAACGATGGGCTGATGGCGATTTTCTTTCTCCTCATCGGCTTGGAGCTCGAACGTGAATTGTACAGCGGTGAACTGGCACAGTTGAAGAACGCACTCCTTCCGATTGTTGCGGCCACCGGTGGAATGGTCGTACCGGCGCTGATTCATTTTTCGATCAATGCAGGAACATCGACGCAAATCGGAATCGGGATTCCGATGGCGACGGACATCGCATTTGCTCTTGGTGCCCTGGCCATTCTCGGAACCCGTATCCCCGCGTCGCTGAAAGTGTTTGTCGTGGCATTCGCCGTCATAGACGATTTGGGCGCAATAGTCATTATTGCCTTGTTCTACACGGCAGAACTATCGGCTTGGTACCTTGTTGGGGCTGTAGGAGTGTGGACTCTGCTGTGTGTGTTGAATCGTCTCTTCCGGGTGATGTCCCTCGCTCCGTACGTGCTTGGCGGAGGGTTGATGTGGTTTCTCATGCTGCAGTCAGGCGTTCATGCAACGATTGCCGGAGTGATGCTTGCCTTTGCCATCCCATTCTCTCACAAAGATAACGACCTGGAGTCACCGTCTCATACACTCGAACTCTTTTTGCACAAACCCGTCGCTTTTATCATCCTGCCGATTTTTGCCTTGGCAAATACCGGCATCGTTGTGGGTACCGATTGGTTGCACCATATGACTAGCATGAACAGCATCGGCGTCATCGCCGGTTTGATGCTGGGCAAACCTTTGGGGGTGACATTGGTGTGCGTTGTTGCCGTTGCATGCGGCATCTGCCGTTTGCCGCCCGGTATGAATTGGCGTCATATTGCCGGCGCTGGGATTCTTGGCGGTATCGGATTTACTATGTCAATTTTCATTGCTAATCTCGCTTTTGCCGGAAATGCGGAGACAACAAATGCTTCAAAAATGGCCATTCTTTTTGCTTCTCTGATTGCAGGAACCTTTGGTTTTCTATGGCTCAAAGTGGAAGGGAGACCGGAAAGACGGGTCACAAGGTGATCCTAAGGGACTCGTGGGAGACCTGATATTAGAACGTACGGAGTGGGGCAGATACCTGAACCTATTCGGGAGAAATTGGAGCGAAGAGCGATGCCGCTATGCCGCAGGCGACGGAAGCATTCACTTCGTCGAAGGGGTTGGATTGTTGAGAAGGCGCTTCAGAGAGTCCCCCA
>DATEPD010000064.1:0-5665 GCA_035273365.1 Nitrospiraceae bacterium
GATATGCCGCAGTCACCGCACGGTTACGTGCGGAACAATTGATCCAAGAAGAGGGTGAGCGCAGTAGACTATCGGCACAAGGCCGCCTTCAGGCCGACACGATCGCCGAGCAGTTGTACTAGCGGGCTGTTGAACACCGCCGCGCGGGACGTGCAAGACGAGGTAGGCTGAGGTCGAGGTCAAGGTTGAGCGGCCACCGCATGCATTGACTTTGACCTTTGGTCAGATGGAAACTGAATATAGATCAGAGGAAAGTTGCCATGCCCGTTAACATGGATCCTGCGAAGAAGCGGAAAAAGCCGCTGTCGCCACCAGAGACAGCTTCACGTCCTCCCGAGAATGGCATGACTGTTCCGACACAAACGACTCAGTTCGGTGAGGAGACGGAAGAGGACCGGGTGAAAGCGCTGGCGGAGGCGGAGCAAACGAATTTGTGGGACGCCACGGAAGTCATCGACATGGATAAGTTCTGAAACTGATAGCTGCACGAGAAAAGCGAGACTAGCGAGAAGGTCGAGGCACTCGGAATCAGGGCCTTCCATCCAGTTTGATTCTCCATCCATCGCCACGAAGCCCACGATCAGGACCGAGATCGTCACTGCGGCCACCTCGAACGGGTGAAGATTAGATCCAATGGTGCCCCGAAGAGATAACTGGCAAAGAGGAGCAATGGTGCAACACGTCTGGTCCAATCTCATTCTCCGCGCTCCGAGGCATTAGGACAACTCCAACAAACAGATGGCGATTAGTCTTCAATTTACACATCAAGTTTACGATGTCAGTAATTAATAGTGTGAATTTATGAGCATCGATTCTTGCTCACTCACTACACCACAATCGGCAGTGGAGAATGAAAGAGCACTGGGACAGAGATGATTAAGAAATCAAGCCACGACGTGAAAAGATATCGCACGCGCAAACCCTAACATTCCGATGAAGTCTTGTCGATGAATCGACCCCGAGCACCCCACGCACTGTTCTATCCCTTCCATCTCTGCCACCCAGATACCATGGCGCGGCTCCTGACTCGCTTTGCCACCATCCATTTTCGCGACTTCATGGCGCTGCAATTGACTTCCATGTCCGGGATGACGGCGTTCCAAGACCGGATGGGCATGAGCTTCCCTGAGCTGATCAAGTCCGGACGTCTCGTACAAGGCTATAACGTGAGTGGACCGCTTCCACTCAGTGTGGCAGCCACAGTCGTTCGGGACCTTCATGATCCGGTTTGGCGGGCGCGTTTCCATACCGCACTTTGCCGGGACCGTCGTTTTCAACGTGGACTATTCGAGCCCTCCCACAGCCTTCGCATCGGGAACAGTCTCGTACCAGGCCCTGCCGCATTGCTGCGCCTCATGGACGACTCGTTCAGACAGCACGTCTATGATCTCGATCGGGTGAGAGGATTATCGAAAAGTAGCATGACCCTTGAAGAGGGGTATCAGTTTGAATATGGGCTCGCCCTCGTGAAAACATCTGCCTCACTCGTCTATACTCAGACCCTGGCTCTGGCACACCAACTCCAACCGGTGACAGACTCTTTCTCACATTTCGCACTCTATGCACAATCCTGTATCCGAGAGAATTGGCCGAGAACTAACCATCTTCTTATCAGGGCAGGCTATTAAAAGTTGGAATCAAGTCTGCTAGAATTTACCGCTATGGCCGGCACAAACACCCCCTTTGCACCGCCCGCCCCAACAGAGACCACCGGCCTCGAGACAAGTGCTGATCTCAATGCTCGTGTGATCGTGTTCAACTGCGACTGTCATTCGTATGAACAGGTCATTGCGCTCTTTTGCCAATACATTCCGGGTATGAACTCCACGAAGGCCTTTGAACTGGCATGGAAGATCGACCATGACGGAGAAGCCATCGTGTTCGCGGGTGGTCTGGAACAAGCGGAAGAGATCGCTGCAAAACTGGCGGGCGGAGGATTACGAGTGGCCGTGCAATAGTCGTAGCCTAGGAATCTGTCGAAGTAATACCATTTCTACTATGGCAGACAATCCGCAAACACCTGCGTCGTCGGCTCAAAACATCCTCAACGTATCCCAGCGAATCCGCCTCCGGGTTTATTGAACCTTGCATCTGTGAGCATCTTCTTCGCCTCGCAACGAAGGATTACTCGGACAGACTCCTAGCTACTTCTTGTGTTTCTTCGCTGCGGCTTTGGTGGGTCGAGCTTTTGGTTTTGGCTTTGGTTTTGACTTCGTCTGTGTCTTCGATACAGCAGCACGTACCGCAACTTTCGCAGTTACGCGTTTCTCTGGAACGCGCTTCGCAGCAGCCGTCCTCTTGCCGTGGCTCCCCGACCCACCCTTCACAGGCTTCCCTTCCGCAAGCTGAGCCTGAAGTTTGTGCGTCGCGGATGTTTTATTCATTTTCGTCACCATATCGCCGCTGTAGATCCGCACTTGATAAAGTTCTAAGAGCTTGCCGATGGCCTTCTGATCGCCTTTCTTCGCGGCATTCAGCAACCGACGGCGATGATTCATCTCTTCTTCTTCGGTATGGGATGCAGCCCGTCGTTCCATGTCCGTCCTCTCGTTCTACGTGGGCATAGGCCCCGCGCGGCGCAGTATACTCGGAATGTTCAATGTTTTCTATAGTCTATATAAGTCAAGGGGGAGGGCGAGCCGGACGAGGGCTCGAGATTTCCGGAACTTGGAACGTCGAATGATAGTCCGACTCATGCCTGACGTGATTCTCTCGCCCATCGCGTCCTCCGCGCACGTGAGCGCGCTTGCGCTTGTGGCACATTTCGCCGCAAGCGTATAATGCTCTTCACATTAGAATCATGAAGGAGATGACCCATGGAACAACATCAAAGAAAACAGGAAGAGAGCACGATCGCCGACGATCCGAAAGCCCGCGAGTTGCTCCGGCAAGCCTTCGAGAAGACCGCACGTTGGCCTAAAGATTTTAAGGGGTTCACCGCCGACCTGACCGTGAATGTGAACGGGAAGGAAACCGGCGGACCAGTCATGGTGAAAGGCCCCCGTGAAGTGTCGGTTCAACTGGGCGAGGCCGAGATACAGAAATGGGCACAAGAACAGCTCGGTATGATCGCTGTACACCGTGGCGCGAGAACTTTCGAGGATTCGGACGGCAGGTACTCACTGACGATGGAAGAAGATGGACACCCGTTCGGCACCAAACTGATCATCCACGGGTCGAACTCGTTTTACCGCCTCAAAGACAATCGCATTACCCAGATCAATCGCATGATGGCACATCCCGGCATGGCTCCTATCGCCTTTACGATTAATGTGGAAGAAAGTGCGGTAACTCAAGACGAGAAGAATCTGACGACGAAGTACAGCGTGTATTACTCTTCACCCGCCGATGGAAAGCTGACCAACGTAGAAAGCTTCACGGACACCCACGTGCGCATCGGATCATCGGATTTGCCGGCCACCCGCCGCATCATTTCCTATGAAAACGGCCAAGTGATCGTGAAGAACCTGACTTTCACAAATCACAAGCTGATGTAGCAATCTCTCTCCTGCCGTCGCCTCTCCCTCTGTGAGGGAGAGGCGACCGGAAACCCGTATGCACGGAATCCCGATGGATCTTCGGAAATCATTCCCCCGCAGCATGAGATATCAGATGGAAGGTTACGTTCATCTGGCACGGATGATCGACAAGTGCCGCGCCGTTCTGGCCGGGACCGAGGGTGAGTACATCTACCCTTGTCCCATGGATGACCGACTCATGGAGTTTGCTGGAATCACAGCCGATCAGTTCACCGCATCCGTCAACGCCAATCCATCAGACGAAGCGGTGACGAGCTGGTTCACCCAGACGGCGAAGGCACATTCTCCAACCGAGTTGGACGCATGGAACCGCATGATGCTGACTCGGGGACCGAGTACTCCCAAGAAGCAGGCATATTTCAATACGCTCCGGGATAAGGTCGATCCCTCCCGGACCGATCTTACAACATGGGCTGACCTGCAAGATCTGGAAGAAGGCCGGACAGTACCGAGACGCTCGTGACCTACGCCGAGGCAGTCAGAGTCTTATGAAGATATTGTGAGGGAGATTCGCAGGACAATCGTAGATTATCCTAAAAAGATAAGAAACGGGTGTGACACAGACAGTGCACGCTTCGGAGTGATTGACAAACCACTCACGTCGGATTCGGCGCCACGAACACCAACACTTTGAGGCGCTGACCCGTGTGGTTCTTCACGCCATGCTCTTCACCGGCCGGCGCCATAGTCCCCTGCCCGAAACCAAGCACTTGTTTTTCTGAACCGACCTGAAATGTGCCCTGCCCTTCAAGCACGAGATACACTTTATCCTGCTCGCCATGGATATGCCCCTTCTGTTCCTGCCCAGGCTCGAAGCAATAGATGTCGCAAAAGAATCGCGGCGTCTGAAATATGTTATTTTTCTTCATCTTTTCACTGCTAAACATCTGATAGTCTGAGATATTCACTATGTTCATTAATCGACTCCTCAGAAAAGGTTACGGATGCGTCCGACGATGTTCACGCGTCGTTGGGCCTGCATTATTCATGAGCGCTTCTGCTGCAATCGCCGATCCGCTGCTACGACGCGCCTTCGGGCCGGCGGGCTCGCCCCTCGGACCCTCTCCGTACTACACGAGTACGCATCGGATCCTCAGGTCTCCGCGCGCCGGTCTCGCGACGCGGCTCAGCGATTTCACGACGAACCATCATGATTAATGCGGGCCAAAATGGAATCGACCGAGATCACATGATGCGAGAGTCCCAAGCTCTTGGCCGGAAGTCCCATCGCCAAACCAAGCAATTGTGGCAGATGCAAGATCGGTAGGTGGAGCTCGCTGTTTACCGCGCGGCCAGCCCGATCCTGATAAATATCCAGACTCATGTGACAGAGAGGACAGGGTGTCACCATAAAATCCGCTCCCTGCCCCTTGGCTTCTTTCATGTGCGCCCCTGACATGGCCACGGCAATGGCTTCTTTTTCGAGAATAATCGGAAACCCACAGCATTTGGTTCTTCCAGTATAGGTCACTGGTTCGCCACCGACGGCTGTGATGACGCGCTCCAGGGATTGAGGATTCTCAGGGTCATCAAACCCAAGATCCCACGACGGGCGCAGGATATAGCAACCGTAAAACGGAGCGATACGAAAGTCTCGCATCGGCATAGAGACCAGGGCGCTCAGACGAGTCAGCCCAATGTCTCGTACCACAATCCACAAGAGATGTTTGACTTGGACGTGACCGTGATAGGTCAAACCATCCGGCGCGAGGAGCGTATTGATATGGTCCAGGGTCTTCGGCTCTGTCTTCAATCGTCGATTGGCGGCACTCATCACCCCTTGGCACGTGCCGCAAATCGTCATGACGTCCAGGCCGAGCACCTCCGCTTGTGCAAAGGTCCTGGCGTTGAACACCAGCGCCATGTCGGGATCTGCCTCTGTCACCACACCGGCTCCGCAACAGGGCGCCGACGTGAGTTCGACGACTTCGATCCCCAATTGGCCGATGATCGCCCTTGTCGATTGATAGAGTTCCGGTGTCGCCCCTTGCGCCGCACAACCGGGGTAGAGTGCATATTTCATAGGCCTACCGTAGCCACATTTAATTTCTGTCCACAGACCGGTCACACCGGGCCCGCATAGTCCCCTGACAATTCCGCTATGAGGTAGCGATCGGCGTCGTGCG
>DATEPD010000065.1:0-6726 GCA_035273365.1 Nitrospiraceae bacterium
CACTGGGTTCGGTTCGGACAGTCGTGACACCTGGTGAAGTCCCTGGCTTTACACTCTCCTTGCGCTCCGTTCACTCGGGTTGTGCCCAGTGTTTTCATCCGTCGGTTTACGGTAGAGATCAGATATGACTTCGAGCATTCAACTCCAGCGGCTAGTTTCTGGTCGGGCCGGTCCTTCGGATGGGGGTGTGTAATGAGGAATTCGCAACGACAGTGGCTCGCCGTCGTGATGTTAGGAACCTTCAGCCTCTCGGGCGTCTTCTTCCTCGGTGAACATGGTCTGGCCGAGCCAAAGGATAGTGGCCCGAGCAAGACGGAGCACAACCGTTCCAAGGCCACCTCGCATGAGTCGATGGCGGACGCGAAAAAGAAGGGGTTTGAGGGAGTCGATTTTTCATACGACGCTTTTGGTGCGCCCTCCGGACAGGATCCTGTACAAATCGCGGAGCAGGTGAAAGCCAAAGATCTGGCCGAGAAACCGAAGGTCCTTGCGAAACAGAAACACCTGTTGGCTGAACGCTATAAGTTGGACTGCCGTACCCAACCGTCCGTGAACATGACGAATGGGAAACCGCAACCCCTGGGTCCGGCTACACAATTGAAGAATGGACTCACCTGGGACAAGCTGGGCACCCTTGAAGCGAGCGAGATCAAGAAGCAGTCCCTCTTCCCCGCAGGATTTCACCGACTACCCCATGTCAAACATGAAACCGGCGGCATGGTGTTTCCCTCCATGCAAATTAAACAGTTTCCGCGCCTCGAGCGATTTGATGTGGAATTCGATCTTCCGGAGTGTTTTCTTCCTGAATTTCCCCCGCCCATTTTTCTGACGACACATCCCGAATTGGGCGATGTCTCCCAAGGAGAAGTATTGGACGCCGAAAACTTTGATCGGCTATTTCGGGGTCTCGTCACCCCGGTACAACTCGACGGACTCCGGCTCTTAGTGACTCAATTTCCCCAAGAAGAATTCAATGCCACGCATGATCGAAAATCGGCTAAACCCAGCTTGGGCGTCTCCTGCCTTGACTGCCATGTCAATTTTCACTCGACTGGACAATTTCATTTGAACCCGGACACCCGGCCGCAGTCCGATCGATTGCGTCTCGACACCACGAGCATTCGGGGTCTCTTTAACCAGCATATTCACGGATCCAAACGGAGCCTACGGTCCGTGGAAGATTTCACCGAATTTGAACAGCGCACGGCGTATTTTAATGGAGACTCGATTCGGGCCATGAAGAAAGGCATGAATCTGATCGATCGCTTACAAGTGGCCCATATGGCGCAGATGCAAAACATGATTGATTTTCCTCCGGCCCCGAAGCTTGATCCGCTGACGGCGAGGCTGGACAGAAAACAGGCGACGGAACAGGAACTCCAAGGCGAGGAGCTCTTTTTCGGCAAGGCGCGGTGCGCCACCTGTCACCAGCCCCCGGCCTATACCGACCATATGATGCACGATCTGAAACTCGAACGGTTCGGAGCTGAGGCTGACGGCCCGATCAAGACCTTTGTGCTGCGAGGCATCAAGGATTCCCCGCCCTATTTGCATGACGGACGACTCCTCACGCTTGAGGACACGGTGGAGTTTTTTAATATCGTGGGAGGGCTGCAATTAACCGATGGGGAGAAAAAAAGCCTCACCGCATTCTTACGCGCCCTCTAGGTATCAAACCCAGGGTAACGCGCATGAATTGCTCAGCTCTGTGCGAGTGCTGTGATCGCACGAAGACCATTCTGCGATAATCGTGGTGGCGACGGAGCCTTCCGCCGGCTATCGAGGACCGGGGGCATCTTCGTGAAATGGTATTTTCCTTAACCGAGGAGGTTATATGTTTTCACCACCTAAAGTCGTCGGTGTGATGTCGTATGTCGTAATCATACTCCTGGTCACCCTGAGCGGCTGCCAGTCCACTACGGGAAAAACCGCTCGCCAGACCATAAGCGATGCGTCGATTTCTACTGCGGTGCAGGCGAAGTTGATGAACGACCGTCTCTCAAATTTCCCACGAATCGACGTGGATACGGAGCGTGGCGTGGTAAATCTGAGCGGGGTGGTGCAGACAGAGGCACAACGGACTCAGGCTGCGCATCTCGCACGGCAAGTGGAGGGCGTTGTCAAAGTGAACAATAATCTGCAGGTGGAGAATCGCCCCTCCGCTGGCCAAGTGCCATCTTCGGAAAAATCCGATGGCATGCAATCAGGACACAAATCTACGCATGCGGGTCAAAAGGATGTGACCTTGCAGGAGCAAGGGGTCTCTCTCATCCGAGGTGAAGTGACCCGTATCGAAGGCGATCATTATTTCGTGAAAGCTCAAGATGGGAAGGAAGTGAGTTTCCGCGCCGACACAACCACGATGAAGACTGAAAAGATAAAGACAGGCGATCGGATTGAAGCAAAAGTCGATAACAACAATCATGCACTCTCGCTGCTTCCAACCCCATGATGTGCCGGTCACGGAGTTGGGGAAAAGGCTCTGGGAACATGATCACGATTTTCCTCAAGGAGGAGAATACGTGTCCGAATGCGAAACTTCTGCAGGAGAGGTTGAATGAGCAAGGATACAGGAAAGGTGGCTAGATCAACTCGCTGCTGAAATCGGATTGGATTGCAGGAGGGACCGCTCTCTCATTCTAAGAGCTGCGACACATCTGGTCTCTGCTTGCCTTTTCCTACGTGATACCAAAATCGTTCTATCGCATCCGCAAGTGCGAGCGATTCCAGCCACGTAAGCTCTTGAAGGCGTTTAATCAACCCTGATGGATCGGCCTCGGCCCATTTCTCATCCAGGCCTGTCAGACGAATCGCATCAGCCACTTGTATCCAGAGATGTCGGGGAGCTTCGGCGTCGATCGTCCAACCATTGCAGGCATCGAGAATCAGGGCCAATCGATTCGTCGTAAACTTTGACCGGAGTACAAACCGAGTTTCTGCTAATAGCCGATAGTAACGAGATAGATCTTGCGAGATTCTCTCGCTACGATGACGTCCACGTTCATCCAATGACGCAATCAGGTACGCGTCAAGAGAGAGTGAAATCCGTCTCTTGCGGGGCGCCGTCTTGCGACGGGCAAGGGTGGGTTTTGTCGATTTTTTGGCGTGCGTTTTCATACGTGAGACTTTGCGACTGTCGCTTCGAAGACGCTCGCGCTCCATTTGTCGTCAGCCGCGCTCGCTTCCTCCCGCTTCGGCTTCTCTGATTCTACTGGCGGCCGAACTCATATCATCGAGGGGGAGTCCTTGCATATTGTATGTTCATCATGGCTGAACCTTTGATCATCGGCTCGCTTCGCCTTTAAACACGTGAAACAGGAAAGCCAACGATGGCAGCAGCACAACGGCGCCGACGGACAATGCCACGATCAGCAACCGGAGGGTGATTTCAGGGGCGTGCGCATTATTCACGGTGACGTCCGGCATGACGAGATGAGGATATTGCCCCAAGCACCATCCTATAAGAATAAGGGTAACCTGGCCAATTGCCGCGGCTCGTGCGAGGGAAAACCACCGTCTCCACAATGCGGCCAACGCAACAAGGGACATTCCACTTACCCAGGCCACTAGCGGCAGGCCTTGAACCAGACGATCATATATCTCCGGCGCGCTGTGTTTGGAAATCACAAAGACCACGCCCGCGATAGGCGCCAGGATCATACCTGACCACAGAGCCCGCCGGCGAAAATCATTTTGCAGATCAGGCTGTCCCTTTGTGTCCACCGTCAGATAGGTGGCTGCCAGAAACGCGAAGAGCCCCAGCGCAAAGATACCGCACGCGACTGCAAACAACGTCACCCAGCCCGCGAAGAAACCGGTCACGACCTGACCCTCTACGACGCGAATCTGCCCCGTGGTTATCGCTCCGAGAATCATGCCCTGAGAAAAGGGGGTCAACAAACTGGCAATGCCAAATACTGTGCCCCAGTGACGGCGGGTCGCCTCCGAGTCGTATTTGCGGAACATGAACGCTGCGCCGCGCAGTACAATCCCGAAGAGCATCACGGTCACGGGTATATGTAGGGCGATCATCATCACAGAGAAACCCATCGGGAACCCGGTAAACAGCAGTACGACTACCAAGATGAGCCAGACGTGGTTGGCTTCCCAAATCGGACCGATCGCTTCAGCGATGGTTTTCCGTTGCCGCGGGGCGCGCTCCCCCACCGCGAGCAAATCCCACAGGCCGGCGCCAAAATCCGCGCCGCCCGTGAGGGCATATAAGATCAATGACAATCCAATGCCCATGGCAACAATGAGCTCAAGCATGCCTTCACTCTGGTGACGGGTCGGACGTGATTCGACGTGACTCCAAAAACTGGCGGCGCAGTAGGACCGTCACGATGAAAGCCAGAAAGATGTATAATCCGGTGAACGTGACGAACGGCACCGCAATCCATGGCATCGGCGTGACCGCCTCTTCAGTGCGTAGCACCCCATAAATCACCCAGGGCTGACGTCCAACTTCGGTCACAACCCAGCCGGCTTCAATCGCCACAAACCCCAAGGGCCCTGCAGCAACCAAGGCACGCAGCAGACGCGGATGATCGATCGGCCGTTGGCCCGTGCCCCAGAGCCAGACCGACCACAACGCCAAGATCAGCATGACCACTCCTGCGCTAACCATGAGGTCAAACGCCCAATGCACAATCCACACGTTGGGCCAGTTATGTTGGGGAAACTCTTCCAGACCCACGATCGTGGCATTGGGGTTAGCGGTGAGCAGGACGCTCAAGCCGCGCGGAATGCTTAACGCATAGTCGAGGGTGCGCATCGTATCATTCGGAATTCCCCCGATGCGTAAAGGAGCTCCGCTTTGCGTCCGGTAATGCGCTTCCATTGCTGCGAGCTTGGCCGGTTGCAACCGGCTCACCGCTTGGGCACTGTGGTGGCCGCTCACGATCTGTAGGGGGATGCTCAGGCAGGCGACGATCAACGCGATACCGAGCGCACATTGATGGAAACGACTCTTCCGATCTCGCAACAAGCACCAGGCATGGACTGCCGCCACCGCAAAGCCAGTCGCAACGAATGCCGCCAAAGTCATGTGTAAGACCTCATGAACACTGGCCGGATTCAACATCGCCGCGATCGGATCAATATGGGTCATCCTACCATCGAGAATCTCGAAGCCAACGGGCGAATTCATCCACGCATTGGCCATCACGACAAAAATGCCAGAGAAAATACCACTGACACAGACAAGTAGTCCCGACACCCAATGTACAACAGGCGAGAGACGTTTCCAGCCATAGAGATACGTCCCAATAAAAATGGCTTCGGTGAAAAATGCAAAACCTTCCAGGGAAAAGGGCATGCCGATGAGCGCTCCGGCTTTTTCCATGAACCTCGGCCATAACAACCCGAGTTCAAACGACAGCACAGTGCCCGATACTGCCCCCACCGCAAAAAGAATCGCGGTACCGCGCGCCCATCGCTTGCTGAGGTCGAGATAGACCGATTGCCCGGTCCGGAGATACAGACCTTCCGCAATGGCCATGAGCAAGGGCATCCCTATGCCCAGTGCTGCAAAGACAATATGGAAGCCCAGCGACATGGCCATCTGCGAACGGGCAAACAATAAGTCACTCACCTGAAACCTCTCTTGCACATAATTTTTTAAGGAGGCTTGTACTGCACTACGATGACTTCAATAGTATTACTAATTCGTGATGCACTCTCGACGCCGAACACAACAAAGGCCCGATCCCCTTCGGAATCGAGCCTCTTGGCTTTACGCCCCGCAAGGTTCTGTTACGTGTGCATCGCGTTTCCGCCACGCATTCACAGTTTTTCCATTGCGGTTCAAAGCCTCTTTACTCTACTGCGCCTCGGAAACAGTGAATACTAGGACAAATCCCAGTTCGACGTCATGACGAAGATGTATCCGCACTATGACTGGATCACTGTCGGACAGTCCTAACGTAGGGAAGCCCTTGCATTAGACTGTACTCGTGGTGCCGGTACTCGGGTTATATCCAGTGTCTCCGTCCGTTGACTTACGGTACAGAAATGCATGGGGCCTTGAGTATTCACGACACACCATCGGCTGGACTCAAACCACCGTGATGCAGACACAACACGATCGGCTCCTTGAATAAGTCAACTATCCCCTCTGACTCACCATATGATGGAGATGCACATGAATCTCGTCGAAACCGTGCCGCGAAGCGCGAAAGACAAACTACTAGGGCTCGTCTCACTCAAGCGGACCATCGATAAGGCGAAAGCCTTCAACGAAGAAGCTCTAGGCGAATATCACTATAACTGTCCGCATGATAAGTCGCTTTTTACATTCCTCGGCGTCGATGCCAAAACCTTTGCCCAGAAGGTCAAGGAGCTCGGCAATGACGAAGCGATCGCTGGCTGGATTCAGTCAACATACCTCGCGAAGAAGACATCGCTGGACATCGCGGTCTTTAATGCTAACCGACTCCGTTGGCATCCCGAACCCGGCAGTGACGCTGAATCCTACTTTCTTCAAACGCGAGATCACATCGCGCCGGGCCGCACCGACATTGTTACGTGGTTCGATTTGTTCGACCTTGACGAGAAGCGACCTATGGCAGAACCCACGAAGCTTTGATCGAGAGTTCACCCTCATAGACCGAGGCAATGGATAGGGGAAGGACTCTTCTTTTTCGAAAGGGCTGAACCAGAACAAGTCGCGTCATCTATTTTCACGACACATCGATGCCCTTGAAAGAGCATATCGCCCAGCTCCGT
>DATEPD010000066.1:0-2004 GCA_035273365.1 Nitrospiraceae bacterium
ACATCGAGGAGCTCGTGATCATAGGCTTCACGGCTATCGGGTCTGTCTGCATAGGGTTTTGGATCGACGAAGAGGGCGGAAAGTCCGTGGCGGCGAGCTCGTTCGAGTGCCGGGGCTTCTCTTTTGTTGCTGAGGACGGCGACGATTTTTGCCTGAACCGTCCCTGCTTCGATCGCGTCGATGACTGCCTGAAGATTCGATCCGCGTCCGGATGCCAACACGGCGACTCGAAGCGCATCCGTCCGGTTAGTCGACATACTCCACCAACGGCTCGGCGCCGGTCGATGACACAATGGTGCCGATTGCGCAAGCCGGATCGCCCAACGCCGTGGCGCGTGTGATGACCGCCTGGGCGGCTGATGCCGGCACCACGAGAATCAGTCCAATTCCCATGTTGAAGACGCGATACATCTCTTCACGCTCAACCTGTCCAAGCCCAGCGATCGCTTGGAAGATAGGTGGTACGGACCAGGCACTCCGACGTATCTGCGCCCGCACCCCGGAGGGAAACACTCGCGGGAGATTCTCGGTGATGCCGCCGCCGGTGATATGAGCAATGCCTTTGATGGGAAATTCCTGGATTAATGTGAGGATCTGTTTCGCATAGATTCTGGTCGGAGTCAGCAGGACGTCCCCGAGAGGCTGATCGATGCCAGGCAGGTGGCTGGTCATGCTGAGTTGTGCCTGATCCAACAAGACACGACGTGCCAGTGAATACCCGTTGCTATGAAGACCGGTCGAGGCCAATCCAATCAGAGCATCGCCGGGCACGATGCTTCGGCCATCGATGATCTTGGGGCGATCCACCACGCCGACGGCAAACCCTGCCAGGTCATACTCGCCTTCTCCATAGAAGGACGGCATCTCGGCAGTTTCCCCTCCGATCAAGGCGCAACCGGCTTGGCGACAACCTTCGGCAATCCCTTTCAGGACAGACTCAGCTTTGGGAACGGTAAGGTTTCCAGTCGCAAAATAATCCAAGAAGAACAGCGGCTCTGCCCCGCTGACCACGATATCGTTCACACACATGGCCACAAGATCGATTCCGACCGTATCGTGGCGATCCGTGAGGAAGGCAATCTTCAGTTTCGTCCCGACTCCATCGGTGCCGGAGACAAGGACTGGCTCGGTATAGCGATGGGCCTGCAGCCGAAACAATCCGCCGAACCCGCCAAGATCCGTCAGGACTTCCGGACGGAAGGTAGATCGAACCAGTGGTGAGATACGGTCGACGAACTCGTCTCCCGCATCGATATCGACTCCAGCATCTCGATAGGTTGTCATACGAGAAAGAGTCAAGAAAGGTTAAGGCTCAGGTCAAGGTTGAATAAAGAGTTTTAGCGAGAACGTACGGAGGGCGCATCTTAGCGGAGGGCTTTGCAGAGGTCAACGCGCAAGCGCCAAGCTATTCAAGGGATAATCTTTGCTGATCCAAAGTAGTGTGTAAAAGACACATGGCATCCGCTTGCGTATCCGCTTGTGAGGGGGGCTGATGCGGCGGATTGTCTTGAATGCTTTCTGAATCTCGCTCATCTTTTTCTTCACCGGGCAGCTTGGTCGATTCTCGAATGCGCGCGTCGAACGAGCACATTCTTATCGTGCGCATTCCGCGAGCAGGAGGACGACCAAGCTGCCTATCCTACCCTTCCGGCCGCATCTCCACATCCAGCAGCTTGATTTTCCGATGCAGATGGCTCCGTTCAATTTTCAACTCTTCGGCCGTGCGAGATATATTCCAATGATGTTCACGCAATTTTCGCCCGATATAGTCCTTTTCAAATGCATTGCGGGCGTCCCTGAGCGAGTCATACGACTGCATGAAGAGCGAATTGACCGCGGGAGTGGCAGACTGGGTCGTCGATCCAACCGGACGCGCCTGCAATGAGAGGCCTGTTTGCGCCGGATCGATGACGGGTCCCGGTACCATGATCATCAATCGTTCGATCAGATTTCGCAATTCCCGAATATTCCCTGGCCAGTCATATTGTTGAAACACCGCCATGG
>DATEPD010000067.1:0-3505 GCA_035273365.1 Nitrospiraceae bacterium
CACTCGGCAATTGCGTGGTCAATTGCTCACTGGACACTCCCTGGTGGTCTTCCCAAAAAGAGATTCGATTGCGCAACCCTTTGCTGTGTTGAAAGAAGTGTGGCTGTCGTCGCTCCAGCGCCACCAGCTGCTTCGTATCCACCTAGACTAGTGTGTGCTCGTACTGTCTTTCAGTGCTTGGCGGTATCCATGGTGGAATTCGTCACTTCCTGGGTAGCCTGCCGCTTTGGGGCGCTGGGAAGATGCAATCTTGGGACTTGCCATCTGCTTAGTCTGGAATTTATTGCATTATAGAGGAGAGGTTCCTACGTAGCACGGTCGTAGTTGTTCACATCACGGTAGCAGTTTATTTATGGACAAACGTGTTGTCGTCTTTCTGATTTTATCGTTAGGGATCATCCTGGGATTTGACGTGTTCCTCAAGCAGATGGGGTGGTTTCCTGAGCCCCCTCCTGCTGAGGACACCATTGCCACGGGCCCCTCTTCCCCGGAGCAAAAGCCAGCTCCCGCCGGCGTGGAAGGACAGAACAGCAACCCACCCGGTGTAAGCGCCCCAACACAATCTGGTCAAAAGTTTAACGCTCCCTCGTCAACTCCTTCACCATCTATATTGGAACAGACGGTCACAGTTGAGACGGATCTCGTTCGGGTTGCACTGTCGAATCGTGGTGGGGTCATTCAAAGTCTGGAACTGAAGCGCTACCATACCTCTCCCCCAGAAGTGAAACCGGTTCAGCTCGTGTATCAGGGCGGAAAGTTTAGAGGCCCACTCTCGATTACGGTCGCAAATGCCGATATCGACAAGATAATTCGAGAAGGCCTCTATCGAATTGAGAAAGACTTCACAAGTCTCGATGCGGCTCATCCCGTCGGGCATGTCACGATGCAGTTTCAGGATCCCGTTACCCATCTTGGTGTGGAGAAACGGCTGACGTTTCATCACGATAGTTATATGGTGGATGTAGCGGTCGCCATGGAAGGGGTGAACGAACCCTATGAAGTCGGATTGGGGACGAACTTCGGCATCGTGGAATGGGGTGACGGGTTCATCGGTCTGATCGGGTCGGCCTCGCGTGTCGACGACAAAATAGATAAAGATACGCCGGAGAAGGAGCTTGAGCTGAAGGGAGCGGTTCAGTGGGTCGCTTTACAGGATAAATATTTTATTTCGGTGATGATGCCGAAACAGGGTGAGGCCGTTCTCGTCAAGACGGAAGCTCCAAAAGTCGTGTCGGCCGGGGTTCGGATGCCCGCCTCGGGAGCCGCGTCCACGGTTGCACTCCAGCTGTATGCGGGTCCGAAGGAGTATGACACGCTCCGATCGTTGAACGTGGGCCTGGAGGACATGATCGATTTCGGATGGTTCATCTATGGTAGCTGGACCTTTGTGAAAGCAGTCGCCAAGCCGATCTTTTATGTGCTGCGATTTATTCATGAGTATATCCCCAATTATGGGATTACCATCATCCTGCTGACGGTAGGGATCAAGTTGTTATTTGTCCCATTGCAATACAAGAGCTATAAGTCGATGAAAATGATGAAGGCGATCCAACCCAAGATTGCTGCGGTCCAGGAGAAATACAAGGGTGATCGCGACAAATTGAACAAGGAGCTCATGAAGCTCTATCGGGATCAGAAGGTAAATCCGTTGGGGAGCATTCTCCCGATGTTCCTGCAGATGCCGGTCTTCATAGCCCTGTTCAATGTCCTCTACATGTCGATCGATTTGCGCCAAGCCCCATTCATGCTTTGGGTCACCGATTTGTCAGTGCAGGATCCCTTCTATGTATTGCCGATCATCATGGGCGCGACGATGTTTATCCAGCAGAAAATCACGCCCAATACGATGGATCCGACACAGGCAAAGATCATGTTGATCCTCCCGATCGGTATGACGTTTCTGTTCATAAATTTTCCGGCTGGTCTTGTCTTGTATTGGATGACGAACAATATTCTGACTATCACCCAACAGTTGGTTACGGATCGGTTTCTGCTGACCGACAAGGCGCTCATCTCGGCAAGGGCCGAGCAGAGCGGCAGCACGAACGCATAGGCGCCTCTCGATGCTGTACGCGGCCATCACAATCTAGGCTCGCTGGGACAGAGAGAGGCCACGCAACAGGGATACCGACACCGTCGCCGGCCAGAAACCGTATCGCGTGACATGCGAGATGTGCGAGAACAGCGCGATCAGAAGTTCGAAGTTCCGAAAGTGGTAAACTTCAGACCTCCGACCCCTCCTCCGTCGCGCCTGTCACTCAAATTTCGTTCGGTTATCCTGCAAGGACAATCTGCTCTTGTCCAAAAGATGCATGCCATCGAAGTTCCGTCGTGTGAATAGTGGTTCTGCATCATCCTGACGCGGAAGAGGGATCATGATGCAAGGGGGTCTCGACGACACGATCTGCGCCATTGCCACCCCTGCAGGCGAGGGCGGCATTGGGATCGTTCGTTTGAGTGGTCCTCAAGCGCTTGTCGTCGCATCCCACGTGGTTCGATTGCGTTCTGGCCAGCTCCTTTCGGCGGTTACCTCGCATATGCTGTATCTTGCAGATCTGGTGATTCCTGCCTCGAAGAATAATAGAGAGGCGGGAGCTGGTCATACCCGCGCGCTTGTATCGGGCCTGCTCGATGAGGCGCTGGTGGTCTATATGAAGGCCCCGCGATCGTTTACAGCAGAGGATGTGGTGGAAATTCAGTCTCATGGCGGGGCATTGGTGCTTGGGATGGTGTGCAAGGTCTGTCTTGAATGCGGCGCGCGGATGGCAGAGCCGGGAGAGTTTACAAAGCGAGCCTTCCTCAATGGACGGTTAGATCTTTCCCAGGCGGAAGCCGTGCTCGATACGATCAGGGCCAAATCATCTGCTGGCTTGAATATCGCTCAACGCCAACTGCGGGGTGAGCTCGCTCGTGAGGTGGAACAGGCTCGGACTTCTCTCTTAACAGTGTTGGCCCATGTGGAGGCAGGGATCGATTTTGTGGATGAAGATATTTCCTTTCTTCAGCGTGATGAGTTCGTCCGTATCGTGGGAGAGGCCTGTACGGTGGTTCAGAAGCTGGAATCAACGGCTCAGGAGGGGCGGATTTTGCGAGAGGGGGCGCGAGTCGTCATTCTTGGCCGCCCCAATGTCGGCAAATCCAGCCTGATGAACCGGCTTCTGAAAGAAGAGCGGGCAATAGTGACTGCCGTTCCTGGAACGACAAGGGATGTGATTGAGGAATCCATTGATCTTGACGGGGTGATGATTCGTTTGATTGACACAGCGGGAGTGAGGAAAACAGACGATGTCGTCGAGCAGGAAGGAATTAAACGAGCACGTGCCGCGCAGCACGAGGCAGACCTCCTGTTAGTCGTGGTGGATGGGAGTGTCCCCCTCACGAGCGATGATCATGAACTCTTGAGTGTGGTCAGAGATCGCAAACATGTGGTGGTCCTGAATAAGGCGGATCTTGCCAAGGCAGTGGAGACTGACATCACGCTGGCAGACCATCCAACATATGCGGT
>DATEPD010000068.1:0-6069 GCA_035273365.1 Nitrospiraceae bacterium
CACGACAAGCGAACATCGAAGCACGGGACACGGTTTTATCGACCGCACCTGTGGGCGAGTGACGTGGGACGATTCGAGGTCGTGAAGGACGAGGGGAAGCAGGAAGGCACAACCGCACTCAAGCCGAGCAGCAAAAGAGTTGCCGCTCTTGCGCCATCCCGTATTCAGATGACCCTTCCGTTCGATGACGTTGGTGGGGATTACGTCAGAGGCACTTTAAACTTCATTCCACGCTCACTCTGATAACGCCGCACATACGTTTCGTAGTCGATCCGCGCTCGCTCCGCTGGCTCCCCGTTGAGCGCGTCTGCATAGATTCCGTAGAGCCGGTTCATTTCGCTCAGTGTTGTGGTAAAAGTTGCTGTCTCCATAGCCTACAGTGTCCTCCTAGTCGAAGAAGGATCAACGGCGGATGCCCCCTTCGTTGAGCACCTACTCAACTCGCTCACATAGTACCGGACCATGTCCTGCTCTTCGTCAGTCAGGATTGCTCCTTTCGCGGCTAAGGCTAGCACCCGCTCGCAACTCGCACTGAATTGTCGGAACTCGGGCCTGAATGCCTTTTCCATGACTCACCACCCTTCTGAACGTTGAGGTTCAAGAACGAAGAAGTCAGGAAGACATGCCAGTATTTATACCTGGAAGTATGGGCCAGGAACGAGGACAGGTCAACGGCCAGAGAACGGGCTGTAGGCGCCATCTGATGACTGAAGTGGATCAGCTCGACTACTGGCGAATCAGGTCAGCCTTCGGTTCAATCCATCCCGCAGGACCGAGAGGGGGATGTTCTTATGCAAGAACATCGTTCAAGTATAGTCAGAGGCCAATTGGGACGCATTCGGAGCCGATTGCAGCCGACGCAGTGGGGCAATCACAGGACCAGCTGGAGCTGAGTGCGGTGAGCCTCAATGATGCTTCTACCGTATTCAAAGCTCGCCCAGTGGGCATCAGGCAATGAACCAAAAACTCTTTCGCCATCTAAGTACTCTTGTGAGTTACCTTGGGTCGGATAGGTAACGTTGATGCGGATTTTCCATTTGTCGTCACACTGTAGGGGGTGGGAACGAAGGATGTGTCCCCTGTACTGCTCGTACACGATAAGATCAGACAGTCGTGTCATTTGCCTCCCCCGCTGTATTGGCCAAAGAGACCTACTCTGTTCCATTGGCTCTGTGTCTTCGCGTCCTTTCCTCTTATGTCCTTCCTGGTCTTGTCACAAAGCGCCACACGGGGCAACAGATGCACTAAGCTTCAGCATCGATGTGAATGCGTTGGCAGCACAGAGTCCGTTTAGACCGTCGGAGCACTGACATCTATTTCCTCGTAGACAATTTATCTCCACCTTCGGTTACGTGGACGGCGCGGTGCACCGATTCAGACTTCCGCCTCAGCCAGCGTGTTCCTGCCTCCCTGGCATAGTCGTATTGTCGTACGGACGGAAGGTCAAATCCATATTTCTGCAGAAGGCTCTCAATGCGAGGGGTCATTAGAAAGTCAGAGAACTGCTCGGCCACCGTGCGTAACGAGGTGCGACAGGTCGAGACCACGGCTTGTCCGAACTGAATCTGCACACCTGTGGAGACCGGGTGCTCATCGCTGATACGGACAAAATCTGTGTTAATCAGATTGGCTCGATAGACCAGACCGACATCAGCCTTCCCCCTCCGAATCAGATCAAGAATCTCGTCGCTATGTGAAGCATAGAGAATGTGCGAATGGGTTTTATAATTCGGATATCGTTTTGTGAGTTCCCGGGCCGTGATTTCTCCCAAAAACGAAGTGTGAGGATCTCCGAGCGCAATCCGTGTCCCGTGATTGGCTACTGCCTCACCCAAGGATAGCAACATGGCCGTTGAGTCCGCCGGCATGACAAGGACGAGAGATGTCTGTGTAAAGATCCGTGTGGGGCCGTTCAGTGTAAGCCCCTTTTTGTGGAGATACTCAAGTTCTTTCACGCCGGCGGAGACGAACACATCAATCGGCACGCCTTTTTCAATCTCTCGAAGTAGCGATTTCGATGGCGTGTACACAATGTGAAGTGCGGTCCCATATTCGCGCTCGAACATAGGTCCAATTTCGCTGAAGGCCGCACGTAAGCTGGGCGGTGCCCCGACGGTCAGTGGTTCGGCGCAAACGGGCTTGACCAAGAGCGCTAACAGTCCCACTAAAGTCGCGATCACAGAGTTCAAGACCTGCGAACCGAAGAGGGATGGTTTCATACATAATCTCCAAGAGAAAAAAGGTTGGCGCATCTCACGCCATCATCATGGGAATAGAATCTGTGGGAACTAAGAAAGAGCTGTTATCGTGGAAGTGGAGGAGCGCGGGAAGCGGACATCCGGAGAGTGGGATATTGCGCTGTACTGAAGCCGGCAGAGCAGTGCAACGAGAACCTCGGGAATAGGGACGAGAAACCAAGGGTTTCCGTTATTCCCCCATCCAGTGCCGTCGAGAGACTGTCTCCTTCGAAAGGATCAACCGTTTCACTATCGCTCACAGCAGCTTGCGAAAGCGGAATGCCATATAGATCTTCACAAAACGCCACATTAGAGAGGGAGGAGACCGCCAAGCAGACGAGCATGCAGAAGAGGAACAATGGTAAGCGGAAGAACGGTCGTTTTGTTGGCTTGCCGATGCTCGGTGTCATGGGCCTCAGTTTAGAAGAGTACGCTGGACTGTCAATAGAAAGAATAGTTCCGATCTGCAATATGGAGTGGGCTACTCCATCCAAAGGGTGTTTGTTAAATCTGTGTTGAACCGATGTGTTTGCTGCACAGGCTTGGTCCATGGCGGATTTATGATCGATCTCATTGCGGCCACAGTAACCTGGCGAACAGGAAGCTGGCACCAGAGCTTAGTAAAAAGAACATGAGCATCATCAAGTCCATTTAACATTCTCCTTTTCCTGCCCTACCCTTACTGATGCGATACATCTAGCAACACCCATACCTGTAGAGGTTAGGTCCCACGATCCCGCGGAATGCTCCTATAAATGCTGTGTGGACGGTTTCTTCTTCGATCCCATGGCGAGATTGCGGATCGCGAGACGGATCGAAATTGATACTGGTGAATCCAATGTGCTTCTTGCGATTGCCACTGCCGAGTTTTATGGTCGCCCGCGTTGAAGCGGTTATCTCAGAGCTGCCGGACGATGGAAAACTATGGATGGGGCTTCTTGTTCGATTGACGAATCCAACGCCACTGCCAGATAAGGACTACAAATCAGGAATAGGGGACTTTAAAATGTTCTTTGATCATTCCTTACCCTATGCCGCTAGTCCAGCAAGCGGAGCCTTTCGACGATCCTGACTGGCTATATGAAATCAAACATGACGGATTCAGGACCTCGCTAGCATCGAGCATGGACTGTCGGTTTTCTCAAGCAAAATGCCTAGGCTCACTGGTCCCAGTGTGTATGAATTGACGTCATTCAGAATGGCTGCCACAACTGCAGACATTAATTAAGCCAGCGCAGCGATAGCCCGCACGATCTCTACAACTAACGTTCCGACCTTGATCCCTTCATCGACCATTTCTTTCATAGACACTTTTGGCGCCCATGTATGCACAATCGTAAGATTAGTCGCGTGGGCTGCTACATTTTGATCGATGGCCTCAGTCCAGTATTCCGTCCGATCGCTCGTGCCAATCATAGTCCCGTCGACTCCGAACGTCTGCATCTTAGTGGAGCCGATCGCTACTCCATTAGCGTCCCCCAAGATTATGATGACGCCTCCGGTAAAGCCACCAAACCAAGTTACGCTTCGCGTCCTGGTCGTTGCTTTCAGCACACCAGATTGGGAATCTAATGCCGCACCGGTACTCATAAAGTGACCAGCACCGAGATCTGTATCAGTCTGTGCTTCAATACGACGAACTGGTTGAATTACGACCCCCATCGGGATGGCATTAAGTTCAACATCGGAAATTTGCTCCACCGCATCCCATTTGTATCCTTTTGCTTCAAACGTCTGAGGATCTGGAACCCAACGACGCGTGCCTCCTATAATGACGTAGATTTCTGGTCCCGATCCTGCCACGAGCGTTCCATCTGGACGTGGCGGCAGTTGTATGACTGACTTAAGCGGTTCTCCTAAGGGGATTCTTCTAAGGGCCTCATCGTCTAGAGTCCGCACTTTCGCCCATCCTCCGCGGGCTTCTACAGTGGGCGCGTCGGGCACCCACCGGCGCTTCCCCGCCTCAATATAATAGATAGACATACCACCTCGGCCTTTGATTAGATCGCCATTATTCACTTGAGTTGCTGTCACTGACGCTGAAGGCATAGTTCCTCCTCCGCAAAGTTCGTTTTAAGAACACTTGTTGTTCAACCTGACACAATGTCCGAATGTGAGCCCGGAATGGGTATTACGGGCGTTGTAGCTTGTGCAACCGAAATGCCGCTAAAGCGGATAAGCGCGAGCCATAAAGATCTCTCGGGAAATTCGCAAAGCGCAATGTGACACTTCCAGATGCTTTACATGAGAAGGAAAAATCCTACATCAAAAGCGATCCATGCCTGTATCGTTTTAGGTTCATTGAGAACGCCATCCGGATGGAGCCATAACCTAAAAGGGGTTTCACCACATTAAGGTCGAGGTGATTAAAGAACGACCTCACTATGCTGGCAACGGCCATATGCAAGTGGCGCTATGCTTGCGCTCCATGGGTCGCCAGGCAGACGCGGCCATGGAACTTCGGAAAGCATTGAGCTCATCGACGCTCTCGGACAATGAATTCGTCCACGTGCTGTATCTCTTAGGACAGTGCTCGAATCGCTTGGCCGTCGTGCAGAGTCCCTCGAGGTCTATGGGGAGGGTCCGACAAGCGCACGCCCGACGTCAAGCAGCCAAGCCATGGCGGGTGAGGCGGACCTCCGAGACCTTTCCCCTGGCGGCTGCCGACTCAAGAGCTCCGTCCTACTTCCAGTCGGAGCGGATTTCGTATGTTGGATTTTTCCGCTAGACGTTCCCTGGACCCGGGCAAACGAATTTAGGCGTGGCGTTTACCAACGTTCAGTCGGGCGTCCAACGACAGATTGAGCGGTTATGCGCTCATCCGAAGAGCAATCGTCGAAATCCTTAAACTCTGGATGCATCGCAAACGTGCTTAAGGATGAGTGGCATCATCCATCGCTTTCCGTTCGAGCAAGGCGGTGACAGTTTCTGCCTCTTTTCCCAACTGGGCCATTTTCTGACGGGCAGACTCTAGTTGCGCGGATAATTCACGGTTGCGGGCTGCAAATTCCGCGAGTTCACTTTTAATGCGTTTAGTCTCGCTATCTAACTCTGCGGTTCGCTCTTTTGCCTGAACGAGGAGGTCTTCAAAGTTAAGTGCCTTCTCTGAGTTGTCCTCTTCTCCCAGGGCCACACATAGGCCCACGAAATGGGAACCAGAGAAGAGCAGTATGCTCAGCACCGTTGATTGGAATATCCGTTCCTTCACTCCAGTACGGGCTCCATCCTTTTTTTCCATTGGCCACACCATGTAATTATAAAAAGCGCATAGCTCGTCATTAACTGGTAAACAGCCGAGCTTGGACCGCACATGTGATAAAATTTTTCGCAGATTTTCCAGCCATGCTGCTTGGCGGCCTCACAAGCTCTCCCAACTGGTTCTCTGTCGTTTGGCTATCTGTGGCTTTCGCCACTTATTTCACAATGCTTTTCACAACACTTCAAGGCAACCGTCGGACTTGGCTCTCCTCTTACGTGTAACTCACTGTCACTGAATTACTTGAAAGGATGCCCCTCAAAGGTCGATGGCAACGGAGATTCCGTGAATTGATTACGTTCGTCGATTCATTTCTTCTGCCGGCGAGCTTTCTTCTGCCGGCGAGCCCGCGGTCACCGACCTGTCTGTTGGTGTGCATTAGGAAACAATCATGGCACAGGAGCAGGAAGATTAAGGGTGGCAAGCATTGGACGAAACGGGGAAGGGGCTAGCAAAGTTCAGCCCCGGGCAGTTCACTCGTGGACCTCCCCCTCGAAGTTAGTGCGTCCTTCTCTGCGCGTCTTCCCATGCCCACCGTCTCTCAATAATAGTGACAGAGTAAACATTGAGAACGCT
>DATEPD010000069.1:0-2654 GCA_035273365.1 Nitrospiraceae bacterium
ATTCTGTATCGGCGTGACGCCCTTATCCATCGCGCGCAGTTGATTGATGCTCAGACTCTCCAACCCCGGCTGCATGCACTTCACGCCCCCGGCAGCGAGCGTCCGAATCTGGCTCTTCTGTAAGTTGCTTTTGGTTTCGATGAACACATCGAGATCGCAATGATCGGCTGCAAACCTTCCAAACAAGTCTTCGATGTAGTGCATGTCGATAATGTTGTCCACCAATCGGAATCGGGTGGTGTCGTATCGGCTCGAAAGGAAGGCCATCTCTCGCGCGACTTGTTCCGACGATTTGGCGCGGAATTTCATGCTCTGCGCGTTCAACCCGCAGAACGTGCAGTGATGCTTCTCACCCCACCAGCAGCCGCGTGACCCCTCGTAAAGCAGAATGCGATCGAGACCCTGGGCTGCTTCGCCGAGTTCGGCAAGTAGGTGATAGTAGTCGTCGTAGTCCGGCGGACCGGTGTTCGTGAAATCCGAAAAGAGGGCGGTGTTCGGCGTGAATCTAATCTGGTCACCCTGCCGGTACGTGACTCCATTGGGAACTCCTTCGTCATTCTCCTCCAGGATCGTGCGGACCAAAGCTGGGAAAATCTCTTCCCCTTCGCCGATCACGACGTGGTCGATAAAGTGAAACGCCCGGAAGTATTCCAGCCCCATCTCACCGTCGTAATTCGCTCCACCAAAGACGATCGTTACGTCGGGATAGAGATCCTTGATGAGCTTCGCCATCGTCAGGCTCGCGACGTTTTGATCGAACGTCGATGTGAAGCCAACAATCTTATACTGTCCCCAGTCGATTGCGGTTAGAGCCCAAGTCAAGAATTGTGGCGCCACTCTTGTCGCCATGTCTTCGAAGAACGAGACTGGATGCCCGCTCTCCTTGGCAACTTGCTCGAACACCGGCTTAAACAGGCGTGGATACTCACTGCGTTTCGGATTGTCGCGGAATAAGAGGTACGAAAAAATCCATTCGCCAAACAACGCCCGTTTCTCGCAGATTATTTCATAGAGAGGTACGCCGATCTTGGAAGCAAAACGCACGTTCAGATGATGACAGTCGACTGGAGTCCCTTTCGACTTGAGCAGCGCAGAGAGTGTGCCCAGCTGGATCGAGGGATACTTCGAATAGCTGAACGGCATATTGACGAGCGCCACCTTGGCCTTGTCGCTCATCTGTTGCCTCGTGGGTTCATGACACAACTATCCGACTCGCGGCTAGCTGGCAGCCGCGCGGAACGGTTCAAACTCACGATCGGCTTTTGCGGCCATGTAAAAATCACTTTCCGTCAGGCCATTGATCTTGTGCGTCCAAATCTCGACCTTGCACTTGCCCCAGGCGAGATAGAAATCGGGATGGTGGCCTTCTGCTTCTGCCACGGCACCCACTTTGTTCACGTAGGTCAAGGCCAGGGCGAAATCCTTGAACGTATACAGCCGTTCAAGATGGCCGGCCTGGTTGAGTGACCACCCGCGCCCTAGCTCTTTCAGGAGAGCCTGCGCACGATCCGACGGGACTGGAGGTACACCGCCACGGCAGGGAATACATTTGTTATCAGCAAGGCTCATGGAACCACCTCCTGGTATGAACATCAACGCATATATGTCAATTCTATCCCGAACCGGTATTTTAAAGGGGCTTCGCGAAGAAGGGCAAGGTGGGAAATTAGACAGTTGAGTAGCTACTCCGCCCCATCTACTGTGCCGCCCGAGCGGGCCACGTCTTGCATCTTGATCTTTTCGGGGTTGAATTTGGCCGTGGCAGTCGCCATCCGGTCGAGCGCCTGATCAAATGAGAGGGGAGGGGCATCCTTTGATCGGAACCGAATCGGATTGACGCGGGAGACCACAAAACTCTTCAGATATGGACTCGTCAAGCCCTTTGCTTTAAGCGCCTCAACCTGCTGGACAATCTGATCGTCCAGCGCCAGCAAAGTCTTTGCCCGTTCCCGTCGCAGTTCAATCGTCGCGCGCATCGGTTTCTTCAGAAAGTCGTCCACCCGCTTCAACACCGAATGGTAGGCACCGCCACTGAATCTCGGTCGCTCTTCGTAACACAGGCCGAGCGTAATGAAGGCCGGTTCTTCGAATTCCAAAGCATAGGTCTCTTCCATGGCATCATCGAGCCGCGCCAGTTCCTTGTACATACGGATGACTTCGAGTGATTTTTCGCGCAGATTATGCGATTTCTCGGTATTCATCGCGAGAATCTGATAGGCCGCAGCCGCTTCCGGCACCACAAGCGCGACGATGGTCTTCGCCTCCAACGTTTTCATCGCCGAGAGCCGATGGTTGCCATTGGGAATCCAGTACTTTGCGCCCTGATCACCCTTTGGCGCACGGACCGCAATGATCGGATCGAGAAACCGCCCGATCTTGCCGATCACGAGTTCGAGCTTGCGGACGTGTGTGTCTGAGAGATTGCGTTGAAAGGGAGTCGGCTCAACGAGTTCGATCGGTAAGGCTGCCAGCATCACCCAGCGTCCGCCATAGGGCTCCCGATAGATCGCGAGAACCTTCCCGCGATCACCCTCGATCGCTCGATGCAGGTCAGCGACCTCCGCCGGAGGAGCCGCGGCTTGGAGTTCAGTCGCAGCTAAACCGGTCGACGCTTGAGCAGGTTGACGACGACGTCGCGCGCCACCGGCGGCACG
>DATEPD010000070.1:0-4865 GCA_035273365.1 Nitrospiraceae bacterium
TCCTTGGCCACCAAGTTCATCCCGTCGTACACCGATGTGACAAGAGTCAAGTCGGCCATCCGGTAGTACGCCACGAGCGTGGACGGAGTCACGCGTCCTTCGATGTACTCGATCGGCTTCCATCCCTTGTTTTTTCCGTCCGGCGGCCCCTCAAACCGCTGATTGATTTCCATCACGGTCTTTCTGATCAAATCCCGATACTGGCGATAGACTTCAACATTGTTTCGAGTCGGGATGGCCACTTGAAGAAAGGTGAATGTTCCGCGATACTCGGGGTATCGATCGAAAAAATCCTTCAGCGCCCACAGACGCTTCATCAAGCCCTTCGTATAATCCAGTCGATCGACACCGAGACCGATTCGAACCCCGCGAGAAACACCGAGCCGCCGGCGTGTCCGTGCCATGAGATCTTCGACCTCCACGGAATTTGCAAGATTGGAGAACTGGTTAAAGTGCACACTGATCGCACGTGCGGTCAGTTTTGTCGTATGCCCGCGGTACTGCACAATCGCCTTTGACGTATTGATGGAAACTGCGGCGTCCAAGAACTCCGACACACAATTCGCAAATGTCGTCGCATAGGACATGGTCTGGAATGTCAGACAATCCGCCGCGAGAAGACCTTCGAGCAATTCTCGGCGTTCCGGCAGGATACGGAGTACGTCCGGCCCTGGCCAGGGAACATGCCAAAAATGGCAGACGGTGGTATCGGGAGAATTGTTCTTGATCAATGCCGGTAGAAGGCCTAGATGATAATCATGAATCCACACGGAAGCAGGTTGCTTGTCTAACTCGGCCAGCACCGTGTCGGCAAAACGACGGTTCAGCGCCTGGTAGCCGGCCCAGAACGCCTTGCGGTAGGAAACCCGATCCAGTGTGACATGGCAGAGCGGCCACAGTACTTGGTTGGCGTATCCCTGGCCACCGTTTCTGACCACAGAGGGTTCCAGCCAGACTCGACGCAATCGATAGGCCGGCGAATCAGGAGGCACTGGAACGCCGTCGGCCTGGCCTGGCACCGTCTGATCGGCGTCTCCGCTACCCCAGGCAATCCATGTACCACCGATACGTGTTAAAACTGGGTCCAACGCCGAAACTAATCCCCCGTCAGTACGCTGGCAGACTACACCGCCTTCGACTGAGTTATGTTCATAGGGTTCACGGTTTGAAACGACAATGACTTTGGACATCACGTCCTCCTTCTCTGGATGAATCTCTGTCATGCATGACCGGTTAGCCGTTCCGAGCTTTCTGCAGCAGATAAATGAGCAAGCCCAAATATTCTTGAAGATGCCGCGTGATGAGAAACCGGTGCCGCGCGTATTCCTTGCCCTGCCGCCCGAGCACCAGCATCAACTCTGGTTCGTTCAACAAACGCCTGGAGTAAAAAGCCGCGCCTTCTGGTGAATTCACGGTGAATCCGGTTATTCCGGGGATCAATTGAACGGTAATGCCACCGGTTTCTCCCCCTATGACCGGCTTCCCTTTCCATAAGGCCTCTGCCACTGTTAGCCCAAATCCTTCTCTGATAGATTTTTGATAGATAATCGTCGCGGCGCGCTGGAGCGCATTGATCTCTAAATTTGCGGTTGGAGATAGCAAGAGAATGTGCACGTCGGGGTCTGTACCAGCAGCCTCCTGAACTTCGGCCAACACCTCCGCACTTTCAGGGTCATCCGTGGCCGTCCCGCCAGCCAGCACCAGACGGCAATCATGGTTTTTCTTGACCAGCCGGTACGCCGCCACCACGCCGACTGGGTCCTTAAACCGATCGAACCGCGACACTTGCAGCAGGATCGGTTTATCGCGAGGCACACCCAATCGTTGAAGAACGCTGTCGATCTCGTCAGGCCCCAGTTCACGATTCTTTTCGCTGAACGGATCGATAGAGGGGTAGACCAGAAACTGTGGGAGAGGCAGCCGTTGCGAAAATTTAGGCAGTGAGAAAACTGCCGCATCGTACCGGACCACGAACGGGCGAAGAAACTGCCAAACGGAGTGCTGAGGAGTCGAGACATCGATATGGCACCGCCATATCCACGTGGCGCCGTGAGGACGTGTGTCAATCAACGCGGCCGGTTGAGGGTCGTGAACCATCGCGAATTCTGCATCAAGGTTCAGCTTCTTCGCATTCTCGCGATTGCACTCGATGAAGGCGTCATACATCTCGGGTGTAATTCGCTGTTTAGTCCCTTGGAGAGCGTTGTGAAAGCTCTTCGTCGTGCGGTAAAAGAAATCGGAACCTGTCATCACTTCCCATCGAATCTTGACCCCCAATTCCTCAAATAATGGAAGAAGCCGATGGAGTATCTCAGCCACCCCGCCACCGAACCGCGTCGAACTGACATGCACCATACTTTTTCCCTCGACTCGGCGTCCGAGTTCCCGCAATAATTCTACGGTTCCTTGTGGGGCGACGTCTCGATAATATTCGAGCATTTCGATCACCTGATCGCCGTAAACCGCCTACTCACACAGGGCGTTGCCTTGCCAGTTCTCCGACGCAAAGGCGAAGGATTTTGTTTCGTATGCCCTCTAGACTGAGACCAAGTCGCCCTACTTGCTCGACGTGCAGCGCCAATTCTTGGAGTCTCAAGCCTTCCTCTGAAGAAAGCCAACGGGCAAAATCAACTGACAGAAGCCGCTTGCGCATGCGGGCTTCGCACACATGATTGTAGATCGCTCCGACCTCCACATTGGCCAGGGCGTCATAAAACTCACTCAGAGTGCGGGCCTCCAAACCCAAAGGAATTTCGATGACATGCGAACGAATAAACTCAAAAGGCTCACTGACGACGCACCGCGAGGCGACGGCCGAATGGTTCAAGTGATCACCCATAATGTGGAGGATTTCGTCGCGAAGCTGTTCAATATCACTGAAGGCAAAGGGGTCGAGCACACTCAGCCGCTCACCTAACAGCCGATCCTGCGCATACAGCACAACCCAGGCCGCAAAATCATTCGAATAGAGCTGTTGCGTATAGGCATGCCTCAAGAAGTAACTATGGGTGTGGTAATAGATGCTGTCGGCCGGAACTTCTTCGATGAGTTCACGCAAACGATGCTCGTCCATGGCGCGCTTACCGAGTACTTCCCGCAGCTCCATGCACGAGACAAAATGAAACGGCATATCGGCTGAGCGATTCGACATTCAGGAACTCCTCTGCGTCTGTGACCGGTCTCTCTTGCGTGATTCGTGACGCAGATAGTCGGTCATGCGATCTGTGCGACAGAACGACGTGCAGAATCATTCCTTCTGCTTCCTCATGACCCGGAGTGCATGACCGTGGCTCCCCACCATCGCCGCCTTGACTTCGCAGGAGCGTCTGCTGGCATCTCGTGATGACGCATAATGACGGGATCCGTAATATCCCCACAATTCAGACACCGCCACCCTTTGAAATCCAGCTCACCGCCTCCGTTCAGAAGGTCCACAAAATGATCGCTGATCATCCATCCTTGACAACGTTGGCATCGCATGGGCTTTTTCTCCTGATGCTGTACCCGCTGTCCCTCGCGAGTCAGGTTTTGTCCATCTGTCGAACGACCCTCTATTGAAATCCCTCGGTTGCTTACCGCACGAAACTCTTTCCCTGCTCAATCACCTTGCCGATCGACGTTTTGGCGTCGCCCATCATCTGATTGGCTTCTTCCTGCATATCCTTCGCCATATTGTGGAGTTGACGGCGCGTCCGGGCACCGGATTGAGACGCCAACAATAGGCCGGTACCAACTCCTGCCACGAGACCGGCGACGAAGGCCGTCGTGCCTATCCCCGTACATCGTGTTCCCTCGGTCATGGCTTGTTCCTCCTCTCGTTTTGATTTATGGATCTTCCATTCTCAGGCATGGCATCCTCGTTCGATTTCATCTGCCTCAAGCTCTCGTGGATTGCGGCAACGGCTACAACGACCCGCAAGTATCCCGTTCCGGCCGTCATGGCTCACACGAAAAACAAGGAAGTAACGAAGGCTGCCGCAATGAATACAGTGAGGACCTTTCAGCTCCCGCAGGACTGGCAATCCTCCGATGATGAGGCCCCTCTGCGCATCCGGAAATATCATTGACTGGGTATTCATCTCGTTCATTGCTTGTTCCTTCTGAGCTTCACTATCGAATGAGCTCATCAGCCACCCCCCACGCTACACACCTGATGTTGTGACATTGAGCAAGACTCAGACCTCGCAATCAGAATGAACTTCTACATCTGAGAACCATCAATCTTTACAATGGATAGATCTATGTGGCCTCTTCTCCGCGCGACAGATAGCCGGGATAAATATCTCCCTAAAAGGGGACGAGTTGGATTCGACCGAATGCCGGGCTAAACACAAGTATCGGTTGCATAAGGAGTTTATGGGTGGAAAGAACACCTTGTCCGACAGGGACAAGATGTCCTGACGATTGCATGGTCTAGATAATGAATGAAGGAAAGCGTTGCGTTCGATTATTTCGTGACCACGACCTGGACTCGGCCCTCGCGCCGCAGTATGTTGATTCCGACATCCGTCGCATGACGCTCAAGTGAAAGGTCAACTACAGCGTCTCCAATTATGAGATGCCTTATCTCAATGTGGTCCAGGAATGGCGGTAAGACCGGTTGTGAGAACGACAGGCGGGCACGTGGGGCCTCAATTCGCAAACCAAGGCACGCTTGGAGAAGCATGAACAGTGCGACCGAGGACCAGGTCTGAGGACTGCAGGCTACGGGATACGGCGTTGGACCTTCACCAGGACGGCGCGAGAACCCGCATAACAGTTCAGGCAACCGATGCAGTTCGAGAAACAGACTGGCATCGAAGAGACCACAAAGAATCTTTAATGCGCCTTCTTTGAATCCATAGGAGGCCATACCGGCTGCGATA
>DATEPD010000071.1:0-5093 GCA_035273365.1 Nitrospiraceae bacterium
CCTTGATTGGTACGCTTGAGCAGAAAAAACGTGAGCTACAAGGAGTTCCGCCTCCTGCCCAAGTTCCACCAACACCGCCGGCTTCACCAACACCCCTACGTCCGCAGATGATTATTGTGCCTCCATCAACTTCGACAGTCCAGATGGCCATGAAGCAAACAGAACCGATTACGCCACCGCCGGTCATCATGTCCGTCGCCATGACCACGAATCTCGATCTGTCCTCTGCCACAGCCACGCCGACTCCACCTCCACTCGTTCTGGTACCAGCAGCTTCCTTGAGAAAACCAGAGCCTCCGAGCTCATCCACGTCTCTGCCTGAGCCATCAGCGATTTCACCAACGCCACCCACGCAGACGATGCCCGACCCCGCACTGCCACCGGTGGCTCGGCTTGCCGAGGCGCCTCTGAATCGACCACCTCAAACTCCAGAACCAGCACAGGCTGCTTCGGCACATACCATCATGCCGCCGCAGCCACCACGTCATGAACCGGAGCCCATCATCTATGCAATTCCCTCTGCCAGACCAGCACCCGAGATGCAAGAATCCCTTCCCATCGCTCCGCAGTCGCAGCCGTGTCCCTCCGTACCGGTCGGGTCCTTCTCCCGTCAGGAACCTGTGCCTCAGCCTCCTCAGGCCGGCTTGAGCCAAGTCGAACTTGTGAAGACACTCTGTCGTCGGTTCCATTTTGTCGCCCGGCAGTTGCGACTCCGTGGAGATTATCGAGCCACGCTCAGTGTGGAGGATGAGTTCGACGCGCAAGATCTTCTCCATGCACTCCTACGGATTCAATTCGACGACATCGGTATGGATGAATGGACGCCGAGTTATGCAGATGGATCCCCGCGCACGACGCTCTTGCTGAATGACGATCGACTTGCGGTGATTGTCAAGAAAACACGCCCTGGTCTCAACGCCAAAGATCTCAGCGACCAACTCCGGATTGACGCTGAACGGTATCGATCCCGTGATCGCTGCACCACGCTCTTGTGCTTTATGTATGATCCCGAAGGTCGTATTGGGAACCCTCGAGGCCTCGAAGCGAGTCTCACGAGCGTGAATGAGTCATTTATGATCGATGTACTTGTCGCTCCAAAATGAGGTGATGCATGAAAAAGCCCAAACCCGCCGCCCCGCTTCCCACATCGTCTGTAGGCTCTTCCGCATTGACACAGGCGACAAGCATCCGCTACGTTGGCCATGACGAGATTTCTGCGGTGCCTTGTACGATTCACGCTCCAGTCGATGGCGGGAGAATCATGTCGGATCGGGCCTACGTGCTCATCAATGTACTACCGGGACGCACGAGTGATGTGGTCCGGGCCTTGTCGGAAATCAAGCAGATCAAGACCATCGATCCCTGCTGGGGCAAGCCGGATATTATCGTGGTGGTGGAAGTGGCGGACCAAGATGCCCTGACCCGGTTGGTGTTGAGCAGGATTCATGAAATCGAGGGTGTCATGCAAACTGACACGCATCTCGTCTATCGATTGAAGGTCAGTCACACCAAGTGACCCGTATTCACCTTATCGTCTGAGCATCCACGTGCGCCAGTGGGAGCATTCACCGGTCCGCTGTTCCAGTGCGCCAAGAATCGATGGCGAGTGGTTACGAACTCGCAACCCACCCTGTGCTCAGTCTCTTACGTGAACTCTCCGCTGTCGGCATCGTCGCCAAGATCTAATCCAAACCGTTCGGCCATCCGATAGAGCGTGCGCCGATCAATACCGAGAATCTTTGCCGCTTTGACTTTATTCCCCTTGGTTTCCTTCAGCACACGAACGAGATGACGCTTCTCGACTTCCTCAAGCGACAAACACCCCTCATCTCCGTGGCCGATCGCCCGGGGTGTCTCCTTCAGTGGTAGTTCTGTCTGGTGGAGCGATGCCGGCAGATCGTCCGGTGTGAGGAGAGGGCCATGACTCAATGAGACCGCCCGCTCAATGGCATTTTCCAACTCGCGCACATTGCCGGGCCATCGGTACTGCATCAACAACGTCATCGTTTCCGGCAGCACTCCGCGCACCGCATGCGCCGCCCCCACCGCATATTTTTCAAAGAAGTGATGCACCAACATCGGAATATCTTCCCGCCGATCCACGAGCGCCGGCAAAGTGATACGCACGACATTGAGCCGATAAAATAAGTCGTCACGGTATTTGCCTTCCTTGACGAGCTGCTCGAGATCTCGATTCGTCGCGGCAATGATACGGACGTCGACTTTCGTCGAAGTCGTGCTGCCGACACGGCGGACTTCGTGATCTTGCATGACCCGCAAGAGCTTGACTTGTACGGCCTGCCCCAACTCGCCGATCTCGTCGAGAAACAACGTGCCCCCGTTCGCGGATTCAAAGAGGCCGACTTTGTTTCCCACTGCGCCGGTAAAGGCTCCCTTTTCATACCCGAACATTTCCGATTCCAGGAGGGTATCCGGCAACGCTCCGCAATTCACCGGAATGAATGGCTTGTCCCGACGAGGTCCATTCGCATGGATCGCCCGTGCAACCAATTCCTTGCCGGTCCCGCTTTCCCCTTGCAGGAGCACCGTGCTCTTGCTCCCGGCCACCCGCGCCACCAACTTATAGACTTCCAGCATGGCGGGGCTGCTTCCCACCAACGGAGACCACTCATCTTTGCTCTTCAATTTTTCACGGAACCGGGTATTCTCTCGAACGAGTCGGCAGTGATCGAGACTCCGCTTGACCACCAGCGTGATATCCTCTTTCTTAAATGGTTTAGCGAGATAGTCGTAGGCCCCTTGCTTGATTGCTTCGATCGCACCCTCCAGAGATCCGAACGAGGTCAGTACCACAACGGCTGTGTCGGGGCTCATACGTTTAAACTCACGCAAGACCGTGAGCCCATCCACCGCGCCCATACGAATATCTGTCAGAACCAGATCCACTCGCCCCTTGCGCCCACGAGCGATGACCTCTTCTCCACTGGCGAAGGCTTCAACGGTATAGCCTTCTTTCTTTAAGGCCTCAGCCAAGAGTTCGCGCGCGACCGCATCGTCGTCGGCTACGAGAATATTCGCTGGCTGCATCAGCCCCTCTCGATCACGGTTATTGGTTTGGTCTTTAATCCAGGTAAGGTCACAGTGCAGGTAACGTCATAGTGACGGTTGTGCCCTGGCCGGTGTCGCTCTCAAGTGAAAGACTGCCTCCATGGGCCAGGACTGTTTCGCGACTCAAGAATAGTCCTAATCCAGTCCCCTTGCCAACCGCCTTGGTCGTAAAAAATGGCTCGAAGGCTTTTTGCACATCCGTTTCCGGCATGCCGCATCCCGTATCCCGCACTGCGACCGTGATTACCTGAGGCGACATGGCATTGGCCACCCGGCGGCCACGGTCGAGTTCATCGGACGAAGCCGCACGGACTCCCGCTGATACGCTGACCGCTCCATGCGGTGGAGTAGCGGCTAAGGCATTGGCTAATACGTTTACCAACACCTGATGCAGCTTTTCCCTATCGGCCCAGACGAGTGGGAGGTCCTTGGGAATCTCGGCCGTCAGTGTCACTTCTTTCGCATGAAAGGCTGGTTCCATGAGTACGGCTGCGGGGCTGATTACTTGTTCCACTGGCAACCATGTTGGTTCAGGTAGGCGCTGTCTGGTCGAGGACAGCAAATCCTGAATGATCCGAACTACCCGTGTGAGCTGCTCATCGATCACCGTCACCCGCTTCTTCATCTCAGGTGTGACGCCCGGCTCTTCAGCGAGCGCTTGCACGTGCCAGGCAATTGAGTGCAGCGGGGTTCCCACCTCATGCGCCACGGAAGCCACCAATTGCCCCACTGCGGCGAGGCGTTCAGACCGATTCAGCTGGTCTTTCGCATCGACCAGCTGGGTATTGGCCTTCAAGAGATTTTCAGTCTCCCGGGCAAGCGCTGCACGCGCCGCCTCCTCTCTTGCTTTACGCTCTTCCCAGGTCATGCCGATATAGGCGACGATCAGGAGCACTCCGGCGACCACACTTCGATTGATCACTGCTGACTGCAACCGTCCAGGCTTGGTCGGTTGCATCAGCCCCAAATAGGTTGCCAGGATACAGGCTACCACCGTCATCAGCATCAGGCCGCGACTGCGTACCGTGGCAACCAATAGAATCGGCAACACAAAACCATACGCGCCGACCACATTTGCCGGGATGGCCATTTCAAGTGCGACGATCGCCAAAAACACCGTCCCTGCGATCGCCAGCACAATGCGATTTTGCTTCAACATGGGATTGGAAGACTAGCAGGATGCTCCACTTAGTCCGCCAGCGCTGGGTTTCCTCGCGACCTGACTAGAGGGTCTTACCCTAGCGGCCGGGTTGAACGCAAGACAGCGCCAAGTTGGCACAGGCGCTCGTCACACACGATCTCATCCACACGAACTGCATACTTACGGGTCCAGTTCGGATGACTGTCGATAGTCCCGGGAAGGTTGGTTTGTGAAATTTCGCCCAGGCCGTCTTCGAGGTTTGCCAATACGATACAGGACGGCGTGCGAGCCAGATAGACATGAATCGCTTGGCAGAGATCAGTTGTCATGGCGGGCGCGGTGGCCAGGTCTTCAGTCATGCCATGTGGCAGGAGGTTTTCGCGCTTTAGAGCACTGAGGATGACTGCCTTGTCGCGCTGGCGCTCCTCCCAGGCCTGATGGTGCGCCGTATCATCTCTAAAGGCGCCTAACCTTGCCCGTACGTGCAAGTCTTCGCCGGACCAAAACCCAGTGAGCGTCGGCAAGTCGTGGGTCGTGGCCACTGCCAACGATTGCGCAGGATAGTCGCCAGGAGACTTTATTGCGCCGTCTGCTCCGCGCTCGAAGTAGAATACCCGATAAGACAGGACTCTCGCCTTCGCCAACTGCTCTCTGACCCAATCGGGGACCGTACCGAGGTCTTCTCCGATGACGAGGGTCTTGGATCGAACACTCTCCAATGCCACAATGGACAATAAGTCTTCAAAGGGGTACTGCACATACGTTCCCTCGGACGCAGGCCTCCCGTGTGGAATCCAGAAAAGACGGAAGAGTGCCATCACATGGTCCAATCGAACGGCTCCGCCGGATCGGAAATTATTGCGCAATAGCTGGATCATCAACT
>DATEPD010000072.1:0-9524 GCA_035273365.1 Nitrospiraceae bacterium
AACAATTGGGGGTCCTTCCACACGAATGTACCCGCGTCAAAGACGCCATGAGCCGTTCCATCTGTGCCGTCACTCCCTCGACTAAGATTGGAGAAGCCGTGCGACTGATGAAGGTGTTCAATGTCGAAGCGCTCTTAGTCTGTGACGGCTGTACACTTGTCGGCACATTGTGTGACCGAGACATTGCACTGGCGAACGCGCTGCCGTCAGAACCCGTTCATACCGTCATGACCCCCGATCCGTCCGATTGCTTCGAGGATGATCTGCTGATCGATGCCCATGAGTTGATGCGTGTTCGTCGATTGAATGCCCTTCCAGTCAGAGAATTCAGCGGTCGTCTCTCTGGGATCGTGAGAAGGCCTCTGGGAGGTGAACAGGGCTAACATACTAAGATTGCCAATGATCCGGAAATGTCTCCTCCTGTGACAGAAAAACCGAAACCAAAACCAAGCAGCCTTCTTGAACCTCCCGGCAAATCTCCGACTCGCTGAGTGGCAACTCCTATTACTTATCTTTTCATCGAGACTTCCCACCGCCAGGTAGGCAACTCACCCCGCAAGACCGACAGTCAGTATTGCGTCGATCGCCTCAAACGCGATTCCCTCGTCTATTCTGGGTCTTCATCGAGGGATTCCTGGCCAGAAAACTAGGCAAGTTCATAGGTCCCAACAGTTCTCCGTGGAGTGTACAAAGTAGCTATGTGTCTCCATATAACATAACCGAATAACATAACCGAGGAGGCTACCATGGCATCGATTTCTAAAGTTGTCGGAGTCCTGTCGTGTGGGTTCTTGCTGTGCCTGGGGCTGTCCACTGCGGTGCAGGCAGAGCATGAACCTTCGTCTTCAGACGTGATGAAGACTGACCGCGTAGATGATCGGCAAGGTTTTCAATCCGATGATGATAAGCAAATGAACGAGAAAATGGAGACTAGCTCCGCCGAAGGCGCCAAGATGATCAAGGGCGAACTTTTCCGCGTAGAAAGCGGGAACTATTTCGTCAAGGTGAAGGACGGCAAGCAAGTCCGTTTGCATATAGATAAAACGACCCAGATGACGGGAGAAGTGAAAAAGGGTGATCGTATTGAGGCGAAGGTGAACGATCAGAATCACGCGCTGTCGATTCGAAAAGTTGAGGCACGTCACTGACGTCACGAACCCTGCGCCCGACGCCATTCTTGAATCAAGTAAGCCCGCGCCCTATTGGTGTGCTGCAGAAAACAGTTCATTTGGACATCGATTGACATGATGAAGCCGTAAAGGGGGATTGCACGTATGAAAACCGCAAAGCCCTCCCATCAAGGTATTTCCTTTGCGGGGCATCAAGGGTTCGTTTTCGTACTTGCATGGATGGAAGATTACCTACGTGAGAGGATACCGTCGAGTTCTTCAGCATCGTGCTTGGAACTCGGTTGACAGTCGATGAGAAACAGGACGTGGGGGAATGTTTACGCGCGCTCTCATGAGGAGACGCCGATTCCATATTCTGGCTATGGAGAGAGAACCATATAAACTTACTGACCTCAAAGGACTACAGGAGGGGCACATGAAAATGGGAGACTCCTACGACGTCAGACCATTCAACTTACAAGGGCTCAATGGGATTTCTGACCGAACGCTCGAGATGCATGTAAAGCTGTACGAGGGATATGTAAAGGCCGCAAATCAGCTGACGACTCAGATTGGAGCGATGCTCAGCGATGGACAGATCGATCAGGAGGAAATGCCGGCCTATTCGGAGCTGACCCGGCGCTTAGGGTTTGAATACAACGGGATGGTCTTGCACGAATATTACTTTGAGAATTTGACGAAAGGTGGAGCTAAAAAACCCAGTCAAGATTCTGCGTTCATGAAGGCCGCAGAAGACAGTTTCGGCACCTTTGATATGTGGAAACTGGACTTCTGCAGCGTGGGGAAGATGCGAGGAGTGGGCTGGGCCATATGTTATGCAAACCCACGCAGCGGCCGACTCTCCAATCACTGGATCAGTTTGCATGAAAATGGAAATGTAGCAGGCTTTATTCCAGCGCTCGTCATGGATGTGTGGGAACACGCGTATCTGCTCGATTATAAGCCTTCCGAGCGAGCCTCTTACATCGAAGCGTTCTTCTCCAACATCGGTTGGAAGTCAGTGGAGAAACGTTTGCAAGTATGTGAACCGGCGCTCGCTGGAGCAGGCCGAGGATGAGAAGAAGGTCTCGGGACGATTCGGGTTCGACACAGTAGAAACGGGAGAAACGGAGCACTCCCCGAAAGGAGGACATCATGAAAGAGGCTGCAGGGACACAGGTGCAACCTGAAACAACAGCACCTCGTGCTCCCAAAAGGGAAGGAGTCATAAAAGAAGCCATCGGTCTGACCGATGTGAAGACGCTCCGGGCTCGGGCACGACAAGGGATTGAGGACGGTGCCATGACAGCGGGGTACAAGGCCAAGGTGGAGACGGTGATCAAACTGTTGAATGAAGCCCTCGCCACAGAAATCGTGTGCGTTCTCCGCTATAGACGCCATTATTTTACGGCCACTGGGATCAGCTCCCTCAGCGTAAAGAGCGAGTTTCTCGAGCATGCCACTGAGGAACAAGCCCATGCCGATCAATTGGCCGAACGCATAGTCCAACTTGGGGGTGAGCCGAACCTGTCCCCCGACGGGCTCCTGAGTCGGAGCCACTCGGAATATGTCGAAGGCGAGTCATTGGTGGAGATGATCACAGAAGACCTCATTGCCGAACGGATTGCGATCGATAGCTATCGGGAAATGGTTACCTATGTCGGCACTGATGATCCCACGACTCGGAGAGTATTGGAGGGGATTCTTGCGCAAGAAGAGGAGCATGCAGAGGACCTTGTCAGTCTCCTGAAGGTGCTGAGCCACCCAGCTCATGGTTCAGATCGTTAGCCGGGTAGCATCTTGTTCGCTGGGTAGCGGGGTCCTTCAATAACTCGGCACGTGGAAGGCCTGCGGATTCCGCGAGCCTGATACCTGATTGCGGAAGGAGAAAGCCTTAGCTTTCGAGCTAGGACTGTGCCTGATAGAGCAGCGCTTGTGGTCTGACCATACGAACAGCAACGATCCCCGGCACATCCCACTACACTGGGGTTCCGGAAAGAACTCCAGGATAAAGCACAACACATGCTGAAGGTGGGGTTCCATACTCCACTGTCAGCGAAGGGCTCTACCTGCGCAACAGCAGTGAAATACTTTCGCGTCTAGAACTCAGATTCCGTCATGGACTAGGGAACAAGCCAGTCCTCCGTCCTTCATGGTTACGGTATATCTTCATTATCAGCAGGTGGCAGGGGAATAATGACGCTCTTTCAACACCCATCGTTCAATAAACAAAAAGGAGGAAACACATGAACGCCGATCATTTCAAAGCACAGTGGAACCAATTCAAAGGTGAGCTCAAGAGAAAGTGGGGTGCGTTCACGGACGACGATCTCATGATGATCGAAGGGGACTACGACAAATTCAAGGGAGCGGTCCAAAAACGTTACGCCGATCGAAAGGACGAGATCAGTCGATGGGCAGATGAATGGTACCGTTCAGTCCAGAGCCAGCAGAAGCCAGTTGGACAAGCGGGTACAAAGTAGTTCGATATTCTTATTTGGTTGGTACTCCAGCAGCATGTGCTTCGATATACATGACCCGGCGGACAACGCGGCGAAGAATTTATGACAACCGTGTGCGGTCGGACAATTGTCCGACCGCACCCTCAGCACCCCAATGAAGGTAACACCATGAAGAACATTTTCCGAACCATGATGGTTGGTATTGGTTTGAGCGTAGCGGCATTCGCCATGTCGCCGCCGACGTCGGCAGCGCATCAGAATCATTTCTCGTCCTCGAACACAAGCGGTCCACTGGTACTGGCCCTCAACGACGACCAATTCTCAGGCAAATGGAAACAGTTCAAGGGAGAACTAAAAAAGAAATGGGGGAATTTCACAGACGACGATCTTCTGTATATCGAAGGGAGTCGCGACAAGATGGAAGGAAAAATTCAAGAGCGCTATGGGGACCGGAGGGATGAAGTGAAGAAATGGATCGATGACTGGTTCGAACAGAACAAGACAAAAAACGTCAAGCCGTAAATGAGTCGGATTTTCATAGGAAGATCGACATGAAGTCTAACTACCAGATTGTCTCCATTTCTCCTGGGCGGAGGGTGGGTGGTAGAGCTTCGATGACAACGGCCACATGATTACCGCTGGCCTCAATTTCCATTTCTAGCTGGTTGCGCAAGTTATGCAAGGCGCCTTGCAAGGGAGGCCGTCAAACCAGGCAGACTGCGATATCATGCAGCCTTATGCGCAACACAGCATCCACAGCACTAAGCGGCTTTGTGCGGCATATTGGCTCTAGGCTTGCTCGCATGATCTGTCGGTTCTGTGACCTTCTTGAGGATCTGATGAGTGGTATCAGACGACAGATTGGTTCGCTGGCAGATATCCGCCGTGGAAATCATTCCTTGAAGAATACCTTGTTGATCGACGACAGGGATCCGGCGCACTTGATTCTCTTCCATAAGGTCAGCGGCCTGCTGAATATCCTCGTCCGGATGGCATGCGACCATGTTGGTCGTCATACATTCTTGCACCGATACCGCCTGCGGCTGTTGATCCATGGCGACCACTGCCAGGCATAAGTCGCGATCGGTCACGACCCCGACTAACCTTCGGTCGGTTAGTGACTTCACGACCGGCACGATGCCGACATTCAGTTCTTCCATAATGCGAGCGGCCTGAATCGATGGATCCTCGGGCAGGCACCAAGTCGGACTGGCGGTCATGACCTCTTGAATTTTCATTTCAACCCTCCACGGTAAAAGGACACGGTAAATTGAATGTTCCCACCCGTGAGCGCAGCAAAAACAGTACCATTCAGGGGACCGTGCAACGTATTGAAACACTAATGAGAGACCGCTTTCCCGCATGAGCATGCAATGACATGTTGTCTCTGTGAAAAACAAGTTGTCTTCGTTCGGAATGCGTTGCCCCCACAAGAGGGGCAACGCCGATTCGTAGCGGGATGCGTGGGAATGAGAAAGGGCGGGCGTTGTGTTGTGACGGTTGAGTAAACCTTTCATTTCATGTGGCCGCGACTGATGAAGCACTAGCTTATAGGGGGTGAGGGAATGAGTGATGCTAAAAAAGCCAAGATTCCCAGTCTTGGGGGAACAACGAAAGCTGGTCAGTATTTGGAAGGAGGATCCGCCACGTATACCTGGACGACCAAGAAGCCCACGGCGCCAGGGCTGTACTGGTATCGGAAGTCAGTTGGATTGAAACCCTATATCGTTGATGTTGAATTGCACCGTAAGACGCTCAGGGTCGATAATAAAAATACCGAGCAGTGCAATGGAGAGGTTGGGACGATTGAGGGACAATGGGCCGGACCGTTATTGCCTCCGAAGTAAGGTCTTGTTGGAGAGCACTCCTGCTCTTCTCGAAAGCGAGAACTAGTCTGTTCGTTTCCACTCATCACTTCTTCTCTGGAACCATTTCTTTCGGAATGGCTTCCCGTTCTAACTTGCACTCCCCGTCACTGCAGGATTTCGACCGTGCCTCTTTTTTCTCCGCACAAGTTTTTTTATCCTCTTGGCTGATGGCCTCTTCAAGGCACTTTGCCAATTCCTTTTGCGCAGCATCGAGGCAATTCTCGCATAGGGATTGTGCGTGTACCGGAGTCCCCAGTAATAACAGGAGCGGCAAGAACCAGACCCCTCGCCGTGTCTTCATACGGTTCCCCTCGTGTCACACCAAGCCACCATTACCGAGCGCGATATAAGTTTATGGAAATTATTGAAGCTGATCAATGTATGCCAGACCGTCTTTGGTCTTGTTGAACGCGAAGGGACGCCGCTTCATCTCTACCGTCTCATTGGGGGGTTAGGCAATGGAAACCCCTTGCCCCGCTTGCGTGCATGCGCTCAGACACGTTGGATTCACGCCACTTGAACTTCGTCAAAAACTAGGAGCCTTCCTAGTTCTCATGACTCTTTGTGAAATGTACATTTATCTTATGGTGTTCTCACGATTCGCCCAGCCCAAAGGTTATACGACTTAAGTTTGGTCGATCAGCGGCAGGAGGTCACGCTCTTCGATGACGAAATGTGCCTGAACCGTTTGCATCATATCCTCGAAGAACTCATCCAGGGCCTGATCGTCGTCCGCTTCAGATTGTTGCAATGTTAAGATCATCGCCTTAATTTCTTCCTGTTCACGCTCGGCAGCTTCGACGAGTTCTCGGCCCCGTGCTCTAGATTTTCGAATCTTGGATAGGAGGCTCGCTTCCAATTCCAAATGCAATTCGAGTTGGTGAAGAATTTGTTCCACAATGCCCTGCCGTGAATCGGTGGGAGACCTGAGGTATACCTGAAACAAAGCCAGGATTTTCCTGTGGTCATCCTTGACGGCTTGTATGATGTCGACAGTCGGTGAAGTTCTTGGCGTTCTAATCTGTGCCATGGCTCATCCTTTCTCCAATGTCGGCTCGCTTGTGGGGGGCTTTCGGGTTTTGGTTAATGTGTATCGTAGCAGAGGGAATCGAGAACGATACTGGGCAAGACCCTAAGGAAGGGACGGTAGGTCTGTGTCTAGCCTGCATTTCGCACAAGTGACTGGTCCTCACATGTTGAGATGTGAACGTTTGGGACGCTGGAATGGCTGTTGCTGAGATGACCTACGGAAGCAGTGCGTTTGAGATTGCGAAAACTTATCCTAGCACCGCCCGTTCGGATGCTCGAGGAGTCCTGCATGAAGATTTGTCCCTATGATTGCCAGGTTTGCAACAAACTGGAATGTCGTGCTGAAGGATGTGAGTGGACGGGAGAGAACATGATGGATCCCTGTGAAGGATGCGGAATGCTTTTTGTCGCCGTCCGGTATTCGCCGTTCTGTCTGATGTGCGTCAACCGTGAGCTATAATCCTGGTCAATATGTAGGAAGGTTTCATCATGCCGCGTCCATTATGGAAGGGAGCTGTTAGCTTTGGATTGGTCCACATCCCCGTCGTCTTGTCTTCTGCCGAGAACCGCAATAGCTTTGATTTGACTATGCTGGACCGGCGTAACATGAAACCGGTCGGGTTCAAGCGGTACAACAAGGAAACAGGGAAAGAGGTGGGGTGGGCCGATATCGTCAAAGGGTACGAGTATGAAAAGGAGCGCTATGTGGTCCTGACCGATGAGGACTTTAAGCGAGCGAATGTTGAAGCGACACAAACGGTAGACATTGCGGCTTTTGTGAATGCCGAAGAGGTCGCGTCGATTTATTTTGAGACACCGTATTATCTGTCGCCGGACAAACGCGGCGAGAAAGGGTATGCCCTTCTACGTGAAACATTGAAGATGACCAATAAGATTGGCATCGCCACCGTCGTGATTCGCACCAGGCAATATCTTGCGGCCCTGATCCCCAGCGGCGATGTCATCATATTGAACACACTGCGGTATAAGAATGAGCTGAAGCCGGTAAAGGACCTTGAGGTGCCATCCGATAGTTTGAAAGCGTCCGGCGTTTCGCCGCGCGAGATCGAGATGGCGAAGAAGCTCGTAGAAGAAATGACCGAAGAGTGGAAACCGGAGCGTTATCGGGACACCTATCACGAAGATCTCATGAAGCTGATCGACAAACGAATCAAGGCGGGGGAAACGGAAGTCATATCCGAGGTCAAGGCAGATGAAGAAGAAGAGAAGCCGTCCAGGGGCGAAGTCATCGATTTGATGGCGCTGTTGAAGCAGAGTGTTCAGGCAAAGGGTCGGTAGTCATCCCGCTTGAAGCCTGCATCGAAAAAACAGGAGCAGCATCCTCGTCGAAGGAGTGCATAAAAGAGATGAGCCGTACTTCAGAAAAGATGACTGATCCAACGGCTGCACCGAGTTCTGGTGTGTGAAGCATGGGCCTTCACCAGTATTGGAAAAAGCGGAACTTCAAAGAAACCCCCGAGCCGCGCGGCGCATTGCAGTCCCCCGCGGACCGACTGCAGTTCGTCATTCAAAAACACGCTGCGACCCGTCTCCATTATGATTTCCGATTGGAACTCGATGGGACGTTGAAAAGCTGGGCGGTTCCGAAGGGGCCCAGTCTAAATCCTCACGACAAGCGGTTGGCGGTGCATGTAGAAGACCATCCGCTTGATTATGGAGGTTTCGAGGGGATCATTCCGCCTAAACAGTATGGTGCAGGGACGGTGTTACTGTGGGATCGCGGATATTGGTCTCCCATCGGTGATCCTGTGGTGAGTTATCGTCGCGGCCGGCTGAAATTCTACCTGAGCGGTCAAAAGTTGCACGGTCTGTGGAATCTGATTCGAATGGGTGGACGACATGGAGGGGACAAGGAGAATTGGCTACTGATCAAGGAAAAGGATGATGAGGCACGCAGTGAGGGAAGTGAGGTGACTAAGCATCTCACGAAGAGTGTAGCCAGTGGGTTAACTATCGAGCAGATCGCGTCGGGGCGTCACCGGGTGTGGCAATCGAACAGATCAACCGGTCAGCACACAAAATCGGTTCCTCAGGCTCAAGAGAAGGGAATACAACAGTTGACAGGGGCACGCCATGCGCCTCAGGCGAAAGGGAATCTTCCGCAATTGGCGACCTTGGCGGACGAGGTTCCCCAAGGTGATGAGTGGGTACATGAGCTGAAATTCGACGGCTATCGGATACTGTGCCGAGTGAACAATCGGTCGGCAAAGCTATTCACAAGAAACGGCAACGATTGGACGACCAAGCTACATAGAATTGCCGAGGCGGCTGGGGCCTTGCCTCTCAAGAATGCTTGGCTCGACGGCGAGGTGGTCGCTCTGAAGCCGGATGGCAGCATAAGTTTTCAAGCCCTGCAGAATGCGTTTGATACACGATCGGAAACGAACCTCGTCTACTATGTATTCGATCTCTTGTATCTCGACGGGTATGACTTGAAACACGCCGCCCTCCTCGATCGCAAAGGAGCGCTGGCGGCTATCGTGCCAAGCGATGCATCCGGATTGATTCGGTATAGCGAACACATAACCGGTCGGGGCGAGGCCGTCTTCGCGGGCGCCTGCCGCAGCGGAATGGAAGGGATCGTTTCCAAGCGGATCGATGCGGCCTATCTAGCCGGTCGCAATAGAAATTGGATTAAAGTCAAATGCGGCCTCCGCCAGGAGTTCGTTGTCGGCGGCTTTACCGACCCGTCCGGGTCCCGCGCTGCCTTTGGCGCATTGCTGCTGGGGGTTTACGATGGGCAACAACAATTCCATTTCGTGGGGAGAGCGGGAACGGGATTTTCAGAACGTTCGCTGAAGGAGTTGCACAAGCGATTGATTCGGCTAGAACAATCACGGTCCCCCTTCGTGAATCCCCCAAACGGTCTCGATGCGCGCGGAGTTCACTGGGTGAAGCCTCGATTGGTTGCTGAGGTATCATTTGCCGAATGGACAAACGAAGGTCTCCTCAGGCAGGCGGCGTTTCAGGGGCTCCGCGAGGACAAACCTGCCAAGTCGGTGATCAAAGAAGGGCCTGGGAGAAGTAAGCCTGCG
>DATEPD010000073.1:0-13676 GCA_035273365.1 Nitrospiraceae bacterium
TGACCAATATTCCGAATCAGAGTAGTGGCGGTGTAACTGGATCGCCGGAAGGTCGCGTATTTCAGCCGATTTCTTTCGCTGAGCTCGCAGAAGCCGTGGAGCTGGCGTTCGATTATCGCGGCGATGTCACGGTGTCCCTGAAATCCGGTGAATCCCTCAGCGGGTATCTCTTCAACCGTCAGCTCAACGGTCCCGACTCCTATCTTGAAGTATTCCCTTCCGACAGCTCTCAGGCGCGGCATATTCGCTATGACCAGATTGCCGCGATTGCCTTCACTGGGGAGGACACAGCCACGGGGAAGTCCTGGGAGACCTGGATCGCCAAGAAGGATTCGGAACGACGAGCCGAAATAAATCGTATCGCAGCTGACGCAAGGACACGAGGAATTCTGTAAGTTCCCCCTTCCGCCAATCGCCTCACTTATTTTCATTTCGCCTCGCAAAAGCTTATATCGGATACCTCTATTCAAGTGCTTGAAAATGGGCTTGCGGCCCCTTCAGGTCGATCGTCAGTTCGTTGACAACGGGTAGGGGCTATGTTAAAAATTCACCCTTAAAATTGGCCGGAATTGTCGGCAATCACACGCTCTATTGTGTGAGGCAGAAACAAAGCGCTCGGAGACGGAAAGAGGCGTCAGTCCGGAGCACGTGAGGCGCAGACAGATCGCACAAAGTGAGTCACGATGGCGGGAATGGCTTCTCGCCATTGTACTAGTGGGTAGTCTCCCTTCGGTTGTTTCTGCGACGCACGAAGCCGACCATCGGTTTACGGTCGAAGGGGTTGTATGCGGAGCAGATGGTAAAAGCAGCGCAAATATAGACGTGCTCGTTAAAGATACAAAAATCTCTTATGGGCAGGTCGTCAAGACCGATGACGACGGGTATTACAAGGCGGCTTTTCATCTTCATAACGATAACCTTGGCGATCCGCTTCTGATCGAAGCGGCCGGCGAGCAGCAACAACGGAAAGTCTCGTTCGACCCGAAGGATTTGGAGTCAGAACGAATCATTCAGGTTAATTTCGGAACCGGCTGTGCACATGACAAGGGCAATGCTTCTCTATGGCTCTATGTAGGGTCTGGGGCAACGGCCGCAGCAGTGGGTGGGTTCATCGGGGTCAAACTAATTCGTTCATGGCGGAAACAAGGACAGAAACGAGGGGCGTCTCAGGGCAAGCGTAAGAAATAACCGAAGCGGTCCGTGGGGCTGATGTGCACCTCGCTGGATCGGTGAATCGAAGTGGCGGGGGAGTGCGCGTGTCGTCACGGTGTACGTTAGAACCAGCGCTTTTACAAGGGGTCTAGTAGCCCCCGGTGAAAGCGTTTTTTTTCGTCCGGGTACTAGGAGTCAAGGGCATCGATGTGGTCGAGACAATAAGGAGCGTGAGAAGGCTATGAATCAGATGAAAGTTTCGCAGCTGGCGGTCGTGTTGGGGATGGGGCTCTTCTTAGTGGCATGCGGCGAAGGAGGAGGAGGGGAAGGCCCGATCGTTGCGCCGCCTCCGGCTCCTGCTGAGTGGGCTGACAAGCATGTGCCGGCCGGTTGGTGGACCGATGCGGCCAAATTGGAAGAAGGGCGGAAGCTCTATATCGGCGAGACAAACCCCGACGTGAATTGTGCCAGCTGCCATGGCAAGGACGGCAAGCCCACCAAGGCGGGTGCCCGTGACTTCCGCGTCGTCGATCGGATGAAACTGTATTCCGATTCAGTGTGGGCTTGGCGGATTGCCGAAGGGGTTCCCAATACGAAAATGAAGGCGTGGAAGAGCAAGCTCTCAGAAGAAGATATGTGGAAGCTCGTGGTGTATGAGGCAACCTACGCATTGCCTGGGAAGGGATGGGACGCCGGAAAGAAATCTTGGGTTGATGCAGCGAGTGTCTCGGCAGCTGGGGCTGCTGCTCCAGCTGCTCCGGAATCGGCCAGCAAATAAGGGTCTTCAGTTTCGGAGCCTGCTGTCCGACAGAGGCCCAGTGACTGTCTTGTCCTGAACATCCGGGTGGCGTGGGTGCCCTCGTGGTGTGTTCGCGTCATGCTGCCTAGGGTTCCAATGCGATATCGGAATAAATGGGTTGCTTCCACGGTCATGACTAGATCTTCTCCTTGCCCCCGTTAGTGCTTGTCGCGGAGCCATCGCACGGTTCACGGTGAAATGACGCAATCCTGTATGCCGCACATTCTCTCTCGCGCTCAAGGTCTCCGGCTACAGGGTATGTGTGGAGCGCAAGGTGAGTTCTGCGGAACTGGAGAAGAGGACACACCTAATGAAGAGCAAGCATGACTGAGATCTCTCAATGTCGGTCAGGCACCTAGCAGAGAGAGGCGGCGAAGTATCATGAAGACCTGGCAGCGCAGTCTCGTCGTGACATGTGGGCTTCTGGCGCTATTCGGAGGCGTCGCCTATGCTCAAGCCCCCGGCGCGCCTTCGGTGGAGTTCCCCTATACGGGAAATCGAACTGCGGTATGGATCGTCGCCCAACTGCACATTCTGTTTGCGGCATTCATTCTCGGTGCTCCGATTTTTTCCGTGATCTCAGAATGGTTAGGATATCGGAAGCAAGATCTTCGGTACGATCGTCTCGCCAAAGAGGTGACCAAGGTGACGGTCATTCTCTTCAGCATGACGGCCCTCACGGGTGGCCTGTTCATATTCGTGCTCCTCGCGACTTACCCTCAGTTCACCACCTGGTTTATTAATCAGTTCTATCTGGTGTTCGCGGTGATCTATCCGCTCCTGTTTATCAGCGGGACCATCGTATTGTACGTCTACTTCTACACTTGGGATGTCTGGAAGGGTGAGAAAAAAGGACGCCATATCGCCCTCGGTGTACTCCTGAATTTAATCGGAATGATCACACTGTTCATAATCAATGGCCCGACGTCGTTCATGAATACTCCGGTGAAGGGTGAGGGCATCTCGCCACAAGATCTCCTCGCAGCTGCGAGCTTGTGGGACAAAATCGCTAACTATAGCTGGTTGCCTCTTAGTCTCCACCGCATCGACGGTAATGTGGCGTTCGGAGGATTTGTGACGGGCATGATCGCCGCCTATATGTATATGGGGGCGAAAACGCAAGAGGAGCGGGCCTACTACGATTGGATGGGCTTTGTCGGAAATTTGATCGCCGTGGGCGCAATGTTATTCCAGCCTTTCACGGGGTTACTGTTGGCGTATGAGATGTGTGACTTCGACGCGTCGATCTGCCCGTACATGATGGCGGACCAGCTTTCAATGTATTTCGAAATGCAGGGAGCGATGATCGGCATTACCTTTCTGGCCAGCAATTATTATGTCTGGCTCAGTCTGAAACGCATTGAGGGAGCCGAAAAGGTTCGGATGACAATCCTGGCTCCGATCGTGATGGTCGCGCTCCCTGTCGTCATGACAATCGTCATGAAGGAGTACCCGCTTCCTGACCCGATGGCGTTGGCGTTCCTCCTGCCGATCGTTCTGGCGCCGTTCGCATTGGGGCGGTTCATCCCGAAGACGCTTTCTGCACGGACCGTCATTAAAATCGGCTTTTTGATGGTCGTCGTGGGCGATGCTATCTGGCTCACCCCCCATGGCTTCGTTCCTACCGGCTCCAAAATGGTGCCAGAGTTGGAGCTGCCGTCGGATTTTAACTTCTTAGCGGAGATGCCGGCTAAACTCTCCGCAGCGTTCACATTGGTATTCGTCACGATCATCAACTATGTTATTTATAACCGCGCCATCAGACAGGGTACGATTGTCTGGGGGAAGATTGATTTTGTCTCCCAGTTCGTGCTGATCCTTCTGGCTTTCAGCTCAATTTGGATGATGGGCTTGATGGGTGCCGTCCGCTCGCTGCTGAAGAAGTACTATCACACCTACAATTTGTTACCAGACTTTACCGGAGAGTCTTTCACGCCGACGCTCTCGTATTCCGCCTGGTGGATTACCGGGATTACCGTCATTTTTTTCGCAATCGTGAGTTTCGCGGTCATCGTGACCCTTCGGCCTTCGGAATCCAAGGGTCAGGCACCAGAGGCCAGTCCTGTGCCTGCCAGGGCCAAGTAAGTCGAATGCGCGCCAACTGAAAGAGCGAGAGTCTGTATGGGGAACATCATCAAGAAGCTGGCGATCGGGCTTGTGGTGGGCGCCGTGCTGATCGGCATCTCGAGAGCGCTTGAATTTCCCTTCGTCTTTCAGATGCTGTTCTTTGGCTTCGCGATGCTCGGGGCTGTCGTCTTCATGTTGTTGGACGCACCGTCGTTGTCGACGATGAGCGGGGGCAAGTCCGTGATCGCCCTCGTGGCGTTCTACATCTTATTGTGCACGGTCTGCATCGCCGGCGCGTCGCTCTGGCCGCAATTTGATCCGGAAGATGAAAAGGGAAAGATCGCCAAGATTCTGGGTCCCAAGTTTGCTGCGACTCAGCAGGGAAAAGCTGAAGAGTTGATTGCGCGTGCGAAAGCGCTCGATGAGCAGGTGAAAGCCTTAGAGGTGAAGCTCAAAGCACTGGGCGGAGATCAGCCGATGAAAGAGCAGCAGGCCAGCGCTTCTACGGCCACGGCAACCACGGCAACGGCCACAACCACCGTGGCCTCCGGAGACTTTATGAAGCTGGGGGAGGAACAATGGCAGCTCCAAGAATGTTATAATTGTCACAAACTGAAGGGGGAGGGTGGAAAGAAGCGCGGTCCGGAGTTGGACAACATCGGCACGTACCTCACGGTCGACGAGATTAAACAGAAAATTATGGATCCCAAGAGCTTCATGGCCGAGGGGTTCGAGAAGGAGTGGGAGAAGGGCAAGATGCCCGACAAGTTTAAAGACCTCATGGAACCAAAGGACATCTTAGCGCTCGCCTCCTGGTTGGGTACCTTCAAGAACACATCCGTGAACACGCCACGGCCTATCAAGAAGAAATAGGATGCAGCCTCAACTGAAATCGAAGGTCCGCTGTGCGGATCGAGAAATTGGAGAAGTGGCTAAGGTCATCATGGACCCTTTGTCCTATGAGGTCAGCCATCTCGTCGTGTCGATGAACGGCGCGGGCGAACGGCAAGTATCGATGGGCACGGTGCAGACCGTGACGGATGATCTGGTGCAGCTGCGCTCCTCCTCGGCCGAGGTTATGGCCTTGCCACTATTCAACCGTGAGGACTATGTCACGCTGCATGAAGTGGAAGTCCCGGGCCTTGAGAGACATGTGCACGTCACGCCGGGCGAAGTCCTGGTCCCGTTTCCTGAGTTGGAACGGAATGTCAAGCGGCGGACGTTCTTCGCGAACTTGACCTATGTGACGGGGCTGTTTATCGGATTACCCTTGGTGTTCCCTGTGCTGAAGTATTTGATGAAGCCGATGTATGCGCCGATGGATAACAGATGGCTGAGGATCGGCAACGTCGCGAAGGTGAAGGCGAACGATGTCGGGGTCCAATTCCAGTACAAGCGCTCGATCAAAGAGGCCTATATGCCTGAAACGGAAATCGAGAAGAACGCATGGGTCGTCAAGGCGACCCCCGCGGTGCTGGAAAAGGTGTATCAAGGGAAGGATATGGAATTCCGGGATCCCGCCGGAAAAACCATTTGGACGAATAAAAAGGATATCCCCTACCTGGCATTTTCCGGAAAATGTCCCCACCTGGGTTGCGCATATAAATGGCGGAATCACAAGGTACTTGGACCAGTCTTCCTCTGTCCCTGCCACTTAAGCATCTATGATGCGTCCGGCAAGGTGCTGGATGGCCCTGCTCCGCGCCCTCTCGACCTGATGCCAATTCAGGTGTCCGCGAGTGGCGAGGTGCAAATTATCGATATGGAATTCAAAGCCGGGACAAAGTCCCAAACGCGGATTGTGTAAATGCGCGACACTCCTTCTGCCGGCACCCAGCCAACGGTCGCAGAAAAAGTCTTCGCCTTTGTCGATGAGCGGGTGGGGCTGAAGCAGCTGACCGCCAAGATGCTCAACGAGTCGGTCCCAGGCGGCTCACGGTGGGCCTATGTGTTCGGATCGATCCTGTTGTTTATCTTCATTATGCAGACGGTGACGGGCGTGCTGCTGATGTTCTACTATGTGCCCACCGCCGATCATGCCTATGCGAGCACCCAATACATCATTCACGACGTCGACTACGGCTGGTTCCTGCTGAGTTACCATTTCTGGGGCTCTTCGGCCATGGTCGTCTGCGTCTTTGCGCATATGTCCCAGGTCTTTCTCTGGGGCGCGTATAAGAAACCACGCGAACTCATCTGGGTGGTTGGGTTGGCCCTCTTCGCCCTCGTCATGGGATTCGGCTTCACAGGCTATTTGCTTCCCTGGGACCAGCGAGCGTTTTGGGCCACGACCGTCGGTGTCGAGATCATGGATAAGATTCCGGTGATTGGCGACTTCCTGGCGCGCTTCCTCAAGGGAGGTCCGATCCCAGGGCAGATGACCTTGAGCCGGTTTTTTGTCATTCATGTCATGGTGCTTCCGGCAGCCCTCATTGGCTTGGCAGGGTTGCACCTCTTCCTCTTTCGATGCGCAGGACCGGCTGGTCCATTCCGTGGTACGCCGGTTGAGCTAAAGGCAAAGACCGACTATTTTTTCCCGCGGCAAGTTTGGAAGGACGTCGTTGGGATGGCCGTGGTCTTTGCCTGCATTAGTGCGTTGGCCTTTTGGGAGCCAGTCGTTCTGTTGGACGAGGCAACGCCTGACCCAGGCGATTATCACCCGGAACCAGAATGGTATTTCTTGTTCATCTTCCAGCACTTGCGCCTCAGGATGTTTTCAGGCGAGTTTGGACAGTTTCTCGCTTCGATGTTATTGCCAGGCCTCCTTGGGGTCGTGCTATTGTTCTTGCCCTTTTTCGACCGCAACCCCGAGCGGAATATTTTCAAGCGGCCGCTTGCCCTCATCGGCTGGGTGGTGCTGACGGTTTCGATACTCCTGTTCACAGTCTCTGCCATCATCAATCGAGATTTTTTGGATTAGATGAATCCATGCTAAGCGACCAGTCCAGCGCGCTGAAGTCACCCGCACGTACTGTCGTTCATCGTGCATCGTTCGACAGGCACCATTGGGTATCTGGATGAACGATCACATGTCTCCCACTAAACTCGGGTTCGGTATTCTCTGGCCCGCCTGCTGGACCGGCTTGCCGTTCAAGCTTGCCCTTGCCGTGCTTTTTCTGGCGTTTGGGATCGTGGACTTTGAAGCCAGAATCGCGCTCGCATTCTTGATGCTTCTGGCGAGTCCGGTCACGGTGTTTGCGCTGCCAACGATCACCATGGGATTGGGCTCAACCGTCGGTGAAGGTTCGGGCATAGGCTTGCTGTTCTTGCTGGCTATTCCGATCGACATCTGGGCGCTCGGGCTCACGGGGCGAACATTTTTTCTTGAACGGTGTCGGCGTGAGCCGCCAGCTGGGTTGGGGCTGACGCTCTGGTGGAAGTGTGCATTTGTCGGCGCCGTGTTTCTGCCGATCCTCTGGGTAGCTGAGCGTGCGATTACGGACGCCGCGATCTCTGCCGCCCATTCATTATTTGAAGATGGTTTTTTGGAAGGAACTCCTGTTGCGGAGCGAATCAGCATTGAGCTGACCCTCTGGGGCACTGTGGCTACGGTGGTGCTTGCGTGGTTGCTGGTCATCGGTTTCTCGCTCGTGGGACGAATGATCCGTGGCACGGTACAATCGGCAGCGCATGCCTCAGAGAATTATGAAGGGCTGATTACCCGCTGGGATCTGATGCGGGTACCGGCCGATCCAGGATTGATGCTGACAGCATTATCCGGTGTGGCTCTAGTGTTGTCGTTCCTGTTTTGGTCTACGCTTCCTGTATTAACACCGCACCCGCACGAATGTTGCAAGAAGGCGGAAGTCAAAGCGCCCCCTGAATTCAAGCCGGTTGAGACTCTAAATAACGATGAAAAGATCATTACACAGCTTGCGGCGCGGGTTGAGTTTTTGATAGAACAGCAGGCGGCCGCCGAACTAGAGCTAGAAAAGAGTAAGAAAAAAGGCGGGGCAGACCACGAAACCGTGAAAGACCCGGAACCAACAGGGCCGGTTCCGCCTGCCGCTATGGCACCATAACGTGGGAGATGATGAGGTGAGGGCAATGCAACATCAGGGTGGATGGATTCAGCGGATTCTCCAGACCGGCAGGGATCATGGAGGGACGCTCTCGATGCTGGCGATCGCTGCGGCCTTCCTCAGCCTTCCCGCGCTGGCCTTTGGGGCAGATGCGACTCCGCCGGCTCCGACCGAATATCGTGACGTTCCCTACGTCGGCGCCCGTAATGTGATCTGGGTTATCGCACAACTGCATTTGCTGCTTGCGGGATTTGTGCTGGGTGTGCCGCTATTCGCTTGGGTGTGCGAAATCGTCGGCTGGAAGGGCGGTGAAAAGCGCTACGACAAACTTGCCAAGGAGTTCACCAAGCTCCTGACTTCTGCCTATTCCACGACCGCGCTCTTCGGCGGCATCTTATTGTTCTTGCTGATCGGATTCTATCCCAAGTTGATGAATTACCTGAGCGATATTTTCTTCCCGTCGTTTATCGTCTATTGCATCCTGTTCTTGCTCGAGACCGTGACGCTGTATCTCTATTGGTATGGCTGGGATACGATGCAAGATGGCGGCAAGAAGACCTTTCATATTTTCCTCGGCTTCATGCTCAACGTGTTTGCGTTCTTTATCATGATCATCCCGAACTCCTGGGCGACGTTCCAAGCCAGTCCCGTGGTGCTCGCCGAGGGATCGGATATTGCCCGAGCCTGGGCCGCGACGTGGAATCCGACCTGGTGGCCGGTGAACATTCACCGCCTCATTGCCAACGTGGTGCTCGGCGGGTACATCTGCGGCGCCTATGCCGGGATCCGCTATTTGTCTGCCAAGACCCCGGAAGAGCGCAGCCACTATGACTGGATGGGCTATGTCGGGAACTTCATCGGTGTCTTCGGTCTGTTGTCGCTCCCCTTTGCCGGCTATTGGCTCATGCGTGAAATCTACCAGTACAACCAGCAGATGGGCATCACGCTCATGGGAGGCTTTCTGTCGTGGCTGTTCATTCTGCAGGCCATGCTCATCGGTGTGCTCTTTCTCGGGTCGAACTATTATTTCTGGATAGGGATGACCTATCGCATCCCCGGTTCCGATGTGAAGTATAAGAAGCTGATGTTGGCGATGTTGATCGCTCTCCTGGTATGCCTGGGTATCTGGATGACGCCCCACTCGCTTGTGGCCAGCATGGAAGAAGCGAGAAAGATGGGGGGAAGCCACCATCCGCTTCTTGGTGTCTTCGGCGTGATGTCGGCCAAGATGACCGTCGCGAATCTCATGATCCTCGTCACCTTCATGAGCTTCATCATGTATTGGCGGGCCGGCAAGCAGGAAACGGTGGGCTGGGCGAAGATTGCGAAAGCCTTCATGGGTCTTGTCCTTGCCCTCTCTTCGATCGCCGTGATCGTCCTCGGCGTGTGGGGGTATTTCGTTCCTGCGATCATCCGCATCAACTATTTCTCGACGTCGCAGGTGTTGGTCGTACTCGGTGTCTTGTTGACGATCACTCCACTGACAAGCGTGCTGCTGAAGAGCGCCAAAACCACGACGGAAATGGTCTGGGGTGTGATGCCTCCCCGTGCCGGCTATTCCCTCGTTCTCAATGCGATCATGATCATTCTCCTGATGACGCTGATGGGTTACGCACGGTCGTCCTCACGTGTCCATTGGCATGTCTATGGTGTGCTTCGAGACACGTCGCAATATGCCTTTTCACCGGCGCTCGGCTATGCGTCTGGAATCATGGCCTTGTGCACATTCTTATTCTGTATGATTGTCGCCTTCATCTTCTGGGTCGCCACCATGGGCGATAAAGCGAAAGCGCCGGCTGTAGCCAGCAAGGCAGCATTGCCGCATGGCCTGCCGGCGATGGCAGGCGCGTCGAGTGCGCTCGATGAGCCGAATGTGCGCAAGTTCTAATGTGTGAGTTTTGATTGTAACGCAGCACTCAGGACCAGGCACTTCTAACTACCCGAAGGGGATATATGAGCGAAGTTGTCAGATTGCAGTTGATTGGGCTCAGCGTGGTGGGGGTAGGGATTCTGGCCCTCCTCTTTATTCGCGGCACGTTCATCCGAGTCGTCGGATTTGTCTCGATTGTCCTGGGGCTCTTCACGCTCGTGTCATTGTCGATTCCGCAAATGGCGTCCTTGCCCCCGGTTGAAGAGAAATTCGACATTGCCACGGTCAAAACGCCGACCGACCTGGCGACCATTGGGCAAAAGGTCTTTTTTAGCAAGGGCCAGTGTGCGCTATGTCACACCATCGGCCCCAGTGAATCAGCCCGTTGCCCGGACCTGAAGGGGATCGGAGCCAAGCTAAGTCGTGAGTTTCTTTATGAAAGCTTGACCCAGCCGCAGGCCTACATCTATCAAGATTATCGCGTTGAAGGCATGGCGAAGGAGTATCCGGCCACCATGCCGTACATCAATAAGAACCCCATCGGGCTGTCAAGGAATGAGATTCTCGCAGTCATCGCATTCTTGCAGCAGATGAGCGGTGAACCGATTTCCGTAGCGGTATCTGAGCTGGCAGCTCCGGAACAGGCCCCCGCAGCTCCGGTGCAGAAGGCAGCCGAGTCCGGCTCGATAGCCGTGGCCCAAGCGCACTGAGGAGGAACGTATGAAGGGTTCATTGGTCACGCCGGTCATTGTGACCGTGGTCGTCTATCTCTTCTGCAAGTTTATTGTGCCCATTATCCCCGGCTCGGCGCCGCTGCCGTCCAGTGTCGTTATTCTCTATATGATGTTGACGATCTCGGGGATTGGGATCTTCTATACACTGAGCAAAGAATCCAAAGATGCCTTCTGGGGCCCGATCGAGCGGTTTCTGACGGGAGAGAATATCGGCGGAATGCAGGCGTTGCGCTATGGCGTCCTGATTCTGTTCCCGCTGCTCGTCGGCTGGCAAACCTATACCACCACGGCAGTCAGCGATCAGCCTCCAGGGGAGAACCGGACGATTCATCCTGCTCCGCCGGGCGAATATGCCGGCTTGTCGAATCCGGTTGCCAAGACTCCGGATGCCATACAACAGGGGAAGGGTTTCTATGCGGCCTATTGTTCTCCCTGCCATGGCGGAAACTTTGACGGCAAGGGGCCAGCAGCCAGAGGTTTTAATCCTCCCCCGGCCAACTTCGCCGATCCCACAACGATCGCCATGCTCCAGGAAAGTTATCTCTTCTGGCGCATCAAGAAGGGCGGCGTTGGCCTCCCGATCGAAGGGATGCCATGGAAATCCGCCATGCCTCGCTGGGAAGTGGAACTCCCGGATGAATGGATCTGGAAGATCATCATGGGCGAGTACGATGGAGCCCATCAATCACCGAGGACATGGGAGTAGTGGGAGCGGAAGAGCCCCCGTTGTTGCTCCCGGTGTGCATATGTGCTCGCAGAAGGTCCACGAGATATGGGCCCAGCCGCTGAGAAGTGAGTAGAGAGAGGACGAAACGTATGAAACGTGGAGTGAACCAAATTCTTCCGAATGCCGTCGTGGGTGTCGGACTTGTTCTGGGGTTGTTGATTGTGCAGCCCGTCTTCGCCGAAGAAAAAGCTCCGGCCAGTGCGTCACCCGAAGTATCATCGGAAAGCAATTCGGTCAGCGCTCCGTTGGTGAAAGGCGGTCTGCCGGCCGATGACCCGACTGCAGCGGTGTGGAACACTGCACCCCAGGCGAGGTTTCCGATGTCGCCTCAAGTCCATTGGCCGAATCGTATTCTGGATGCCACGGTCAAGGATCTGAGCGTGCGAGCCTTGCACGATGGAACCAATCTCTCCATTCTTTTGGAATACGCCGATCCGACGGAAGATGCAGACGATTCAGCCGCGGTTGAGTTCATGGTGGGCGATAAGAAGGCCCACTTTGCGCACGGCCAGCCGATGGCACAGGTGGAAGGCGGGCCGGTCAATATCTGGTTTTGGAGGAACAAAGACGCCAAGGGCGTCGACATGAATGCCAAGGGCTTCGGCACACTTAAGGTGCAAGAGCACCAAGACGTGAAGGCGAAAGGTGTCTATGCCAATGGGACATGGAAAGTGGTCTTTACACGGCCACTCGTTACCGAACATCCGGACGAAGATACGCAGATTCCGACAGGTGGGTTCATCAATATTGCCTTCGCCGTCTGGGATGGCAAGAAGGACGTAAGCGGCGCGGTGAAGGAGAAGGGCTCCCAAAAGGCGGTCTCCTCCTGGTGGAACTTCCGTGCAGAGGCGCCACCGAATTATACCGGCTATTACTATGCGGCTGTCGCAGTGGGCCTGGCTCTGGGATTTCAGTTCTTTCTGATCCGTAATCTCAAGAAAGGGAATCGAGCATGAAGGCGGCTCCCCTATACGTATCGGGAGTGGTGGGTGCACTGATAGGCATCGGGGTCTTGGTTGCCGGGGGCTGTGCCAATGAGCAGCAGAAGAAAGGGCATGAACTCTATGGCCACTATTGCTCGCACTGTCACGGTGAGAGTGGACGCCAGAACGAAGGATACAATTGGTCCTCAATGCCGGATCCGAAGCCCAAAGATCTCACGAACAAGTCAGAGATGAGCACACTCAAAGACAAAGACATCTTCGATACGATTTACCGTGACATGAAGGATACGGGTGAAGGGGGCGACGAGATCGGTGACGACGAATTTGGCGTGCCCACCATGCCGACGTTCAAGTACACCCTGTCTGAAGACGAAATATGGGCAATTGTCGGTTATGTCCGCGGTCTTCACGGCACGAAGATGGAATTTAATGTCGAGGAGAGGAAGAAACAGTTGGCAACGGGGCTCCAAACAGCCCAAGCTACATTGGAGCAGGCCACAAAGGCCTATGAAGAGGCTGAAAAGAAAGCCAACGAAGAGGCCGAAAAGAAAAACGTCGATGTCGATGATGCAGCCTATGCCGATGAACTGGCAGCCATGGCGAAAGCAAAAAAAGAGCTTGATGCTGCACAGGCCGCAATGAACAATTTCACGGCCAGACCCGGAAAAGGCCAGAGTGTTCCCAGGCCGGACCTCACCGTGAAACCGGACCAAGTTCCGAAGTTGGTAGAGCTCGGCAAGCGGTATTACGAAGACAAGTATGGCTGCAATGGTTGCCACGCCATCGGTGGTGAGGGTGGCAAGGTCGGGCCAGCGCTCGACCGGGCAGGATTCAGATTGAACCCGACCTGGGTCTATCGGTGGCTGAAGAACCCGCAGGCGATGAATGCGGAAACCCGGATGCCGGCACTCGGGCTCAGCGATGCCGATGCCAAGGCCGTGACCATGTACCTGACTACGTTACGTGCGCCTGCCAAACCGGAAGGTTCGACCGATAAACCCGAAGAGCCTCTACCCGTCAGCAAGCCGGCGAGCTGACCCAGGAGTTTGCAGAGAAACCTTCTGGGTACGTTGGAGTTGCGCTGGTTGCACACGTCAGGGGTAATCGGAATACGCCACACTCAGGATGCTCAAAAAGTCGCTCTTCTCACCCGCCCGCCCTGATGTTGCCAAGACAACCTCTTCGCCCAAGGACGCGCCGTTCCGCGGGCAAGGCGGCAGCGTCCTAAGCAGGTTGAAGGTAAGGTCAAGGTTGAGTAAGGATTAATCTCAAACTTTCTTGGTCTCGACCTTAACCTAAGCCTCAGCCTTCCGTGAAAGCTGGCGGATTTTATCAGCATCCTGTTAGAACAGAAATCCCGC
>DATEPD010000074.1:0-6536 GCA_035273365.1 Nitrospiraceae bacterium
GTCGGTATACGGAAGCGCTCGGTGTGACGCAACACGCGATTCTGATGGGCCGGCAAGCTGCCGCGCCCGAAGCGCTCTACCGGTGGCATTGGCAGGCGGGCCGCGTCTTGAAAGGCCTCGGACGGCCCGGGCAGGCGATCGACGCCTATCGGCAGGCGATCACTGCGGTCCAGTCCATCCGTCCTGAAGTTTCCGCCGCTACTGCTGAAGGCCAGCCGGGCGCCTCTTTTCGTGAGACAGTTGGAGCCGTGTATTTTGAGCTGGCGGATCTTCTCCTTCGGGGTTTTGAAGAGGAGGCCGACCCGCAGCGTCGCGAGGCCACTCTTCGCGAGGCCCGCGATACGGTTGAACTGTTCAAAGTGGCAGAGCTGCAGGACTACTTTCAGGATGATTGTGTACAGGCCGCGCGGTCGCGCGTCACTGGCCTGGAAGTCGTCTCAAAAACGGCGGCCATTATTTACCCCATCATGTTGTCAGATCGCCTGGAACTTCTCGTGAACCTCCCTTCCGGGATGGTGAGAAAAACAGTTCCGATCGGTGAAGAGGCCTTAACGGAGGAAATCCGTGCCTTTCGAAACTTCCTCGAAAAACGCAGTACCAGGGAATATCTGTCCCATGCCAAAAAATTATACGAGTGGCTAATCCAGCCGATCGAACCTCTGTGGACCGGTGCCGGGATCGACACGTTGGTGATTGTGCCTGACGGTGCGCTTCGGACCATCCCGTTGGCCGCGCTGCATGACGGCACGCAATTTCTCATCAAGAAATATGCTGTGGCGACTACACCAGGCGTGACCCTCACGGATCCCCGCCCGCTGGATCGTAAAGGCATCAAGCTGCTCTCGGTCGGCATCACTGAAGCCGTGCAGGATTTTCCGCCGCTGCCCCATGTCTCGCTCGAGGTGGCAACCATCCATCAATTGTTCGGGGGCACTATGCTCATGAACGAGAAGTTCCTGATGTCCGGTGTGGAGCAAGAACTCAAAACACAGCCCTACTCGGTTTTGCATATCGCGTCTCATGGACAGTTCCAGAGCGAAAGCAAGGATACGTTCCTGCTCGCGTACGATGGCAAGATGACGATGGACAAGCTGGAAGGGTACGTGGGCCTGCTTCGTTTCCGAGAAAATCCCTTGTCCCTCATCACCCTGAGCGCCTGCGAGACCGCCGCGGGAGATGACCGGGCCGCACTCGGTTTGGCTGGTGTGGCGATCAAGGCAGGAGCGCGGAGCGCGTTGGCTTCGCTGTGGTTCCTTGATGATCAGGCGTCATCTGCCCTGGTCACCGAGTTTTATCAACAGCTCCATGACGATTCCGTGGCTTCCACGGCGATGGCTCTCCAGCGGGCACAAATCCGATTCCTTGAACATCCTGAGTACAATCATCCCGCCTATTGGGCGGCGTTCTTGTTGCTCAATAATTGGCTGTAGTCTATGCTTTCGCCGTGAGCACTCTCCTGAAGCTGTGCCAATCGCTTGTTGCCGTTAGCCTGCTTGCGGGAGTCGTGATCGGATTCTCCGTTCTCGGCATCCGCAACACCTCAATTCTTGAGCCCCTTGAATTAACAGTCTACGACTGGCTCATCCAATCCCGTCGAGGGTCCGAGGGGCCTGATCCCCGCATCGTTCTCATTACGGTGACCGAGCAGGATATTTTGAATCAAGGACGGTGGCCTATCACCGATGCGATCCTGGCCCAAGCATTGGAACGGCTTGTGCGGTTCCAGCCGCGTGCGATCGGGCTTGATATTTATCGCGATATTCCTGTCGATCCCGGTCACACAGATCTGAACAGGGTCTTCGTCGAACATCCCCAGATCATTACCGTGACAAAGCTCGCTGGCGGCACGATGGCCGGTATTCCTCCACCTCCGGTACTGGCTGGGACCGAGCAAGTCGCGTTCAATGATATCCTCATCGATTCCGACGGAATTGTTCGTCGTGGTCTGCTCTTCCAGGAGGTGGGAGACCAAACGGCGTATGGTTTCGCGATTCGACTGGCCTTTTTGTTTCTTGCAGAGGAAGGTATTGCTCCACAGCCAAGTCCGGATGATCCCGAGCAGCTTCGCTTGGGACCCACTACATTGCGGCGGTTTGGGCCTTCTGACGGTGGATATGTCGGTGCAGACGCCGGTGGATATCAAATTCTGTTGGACTTTCACCGTGGGCAAAATCCGCCACCTTCGTTTTCGCTGACCGCCCTGCTCACCGACCAGGTCGAAGCAGAGGCGATTAGGAACAAGATCGTCCTGTTTGGTGTGACGGCCGAGAGTGTTCCTGACCTGTTCCATACACCCTTCAGTTCCGGGAATGACACCGGCCGTATGATTCCCGGGGTCGTTGTTCATGCACACGTGATCAGTCAGTTACTCGGGGCTGCTATGGACGGGCGTCGCCCGAGTGCCACTCTCAATGAATCACAGGAATGGTTGTGGACTCTCCTGTGGGGTCTGTGCGGTGCCGGAATTGGTGCGTGGATACGTTCTCCGTGGCGGCTTGCGTTCAGTGCGGCTGGCGGGTTGTTTATCCTGTGTATCATCGTGGTTGTGGCGTTTGCTCAGGGATGGTGGATCCCGCTCGTGCCACCCGCCATGGCCTGGTTTCTCTCCGGGTTCGCTGTCACGGTTTCGGTGTTGAGTCTGGAACGGAAGGAACGTGCCCTTCTGATGCATCTATTTTCCAAACACGTTTCAGGGGAAGTGGCTGAAGCAGTCTGGCGACAGCGTGAGCAGTTTTTGCAAGATGGGCGCCCCCGGCCCCAACAATTAACCGCGACTGTGTTTTTCTCCGACTTTAAGGGTTATACAGCAGCGTCAGAAAAAATGACCCCTGAGGCTTTGATGCACTGGGTCAATGCGTATCTGGATGTCATGGCCGGACTAGTAATCAAACACGGAGGTGTCATTGACGATTACGCGGGGGATGCGATCAAAGCAAACTTTGGTGTGCCACTTCCACGGAACTCGGAAGAGGAAATCGCCCAGGATGCCGTGAATGCCGTGACATGTGCCCTCGCCATGGAGCAGCAGATGCATCGGCTCAACATGCAACATTCACAGGAGGGGCTGGCGACGATCGGGATGCGGATTGGAATTCATACTGGACTCGTCGTTGCGGGAAGTGTCGGTACTTCGGAGCGACTCAAGTATACGACGGTCGGTGATGCGGTGAATACGGCGGCGAGATTAGAAAGCTTGGATCGGGATATCGTTCAGGAAACACCAGGTCGGCGATTGTGCCGGATCTTGATCGACGAGGGCACGAAGCGTTACCTTGATAATCGCTTCGTCCTCGATCGGATCGGGGAAGTCAGTGTCAAGGGCAAAGAACAAACTCTTATGGTCTACCGAGTCATCGGGCATACGCAGGAGGTCAAGCTTCCTTCGCAGTAATCCCACCGGTTCCCGTACGATGATTGCCTCTTCCGGTCCTCACCCAGCCTTTCTATCCTGAGTCGTGAGATCAAAGTTTCCGACCTCGGATAAGTCGACCTGATCCAACAACTCAGCCCGGTGTTTTCGCAACGCCGGATCGGCCGGCGCTGATTCGATCAACTCCGAAATAGTCATCACTGCGTCATACCATAGCCCATCAGCCGCGAATTGATAAAAACTATCGGTCGTGGGGCCAGCTGCAAGGGCGGCAGGATCTAGATTGGCGCGCTCAACTCGTTCGATGGCCCCCACCGCGATGACATCTTTGGACCGACGCTTAGGATCAAGGACGAGGGAGATCGACCAACTATAGCGCTCTCCAGGAATCAGTTTCACTCCGTAGTCTGAGAGGCGCACCCGCTGTACTCCGGCATGCGTGGGAACCTGCAATCGCTTTTCTAGTAGGGGGGTATCGCCTTTCTCAAGTGTCAGGGTCAATTCTACGGGGTTGGTCACGACGTCGGAGGCAAACCAGTAGAGATCAGGTTGTTCACGAACAGTTAAGCCGGTATGGCCTGGTGCAAGCACGGACAGAATTGGCATAGACTTGTTTGTCCCTCGAGTTCCTCCTCCCACCCTCCGCCCGGCTGATGGGGCGCCGAGACCGCGGGGTGGCTGATATAGGACAGGTTTCGTAACCTGCCCGGCCTGTGTCTTCTGTTCTTTGACATCCTTCGCAAGCGATGCTGGCGCAGTTGGATTTTGCTCTGCGATCACCACTGGCGGCAGGCTGATGAGAAAACCGATTATAAAACCCCACGTCGGTAGTATTGTTCGATTCATGGAGTACCTCCTGTTATCCGATACCGCTGCTATTCATAGAAAGAACAATGCAATGAATCAACTCAAGACGATTCATATTAGGATGATCGAAGGCGAATATGAATCCCCTCGATTGAGGGGATATCTATTTGTAAGAATTGTGATTTCTCAATCTTTCTGTTTGTTTTCGTGGCTCGGAGATTGGCGCGCCTTTTCGGCGTCGCGCATCAGACGCGCGACGATCAATCGCATGATGTGGTAGCCGAGCTTGGGGTTCTGATAGTAGAGCTGTGCCATGCTCTCAGTCGTAAGGCTGTACAGCGTGCAATCGGTCGCGCAGACGACCGTCAGTGTGCGTCGATTGTCTGGTGCAAAGAGGCCGATCTCGCCTACCAGCGAACCCGGATCCAATTGTTCCTCATGCTCGACTAGGCGTAGTGTGCCGGACTCGAGGTAGATCATCTCGGTGGCCACATCGCCCTTCGTCCACAGCGTCTGTCCAGCCTTGGCCTGACGGTGGGTCATGTGTGGCAGCAGCCATTCAGCGATGGGCGCATCGGACTTTGCGTGCTCAATTGCGCGGACCAGTGTGCGTATCTCCCAGGCCTTCTTGACGTTGATCAGGATCATGGCGCTGTACAGCACCAGTGTGGGTAGCGCGGCCTCAATCCATCCGTAGGCGACGAAGAAGCAGCTCGCTGCCAGCGCCACCAGGCGCAGCGGCATCATGCTCTTCATCGTATAGCTCGCCAGTGTCAGGCCGGCGCCGATGAAGCCGCAAACATAACCTGCCGTCGTCATCCCCTACCGCCCTTGCAATGGTGCGCATTCAGCAGCCGTGAATGAGGGTCACCCAAGGCTCTACGGTGTATTGGACAAGGCGCGTCGCGGGTTGTCGAGTGCGAGGCACTCGGCAGGTGAGCGGGCGAAAAGTCTTGCCTTCTTGAGCATCTTGCGAGTGTGTCCTCATCTTGTCGCACACGTCCTTGTGGTTCTTGCTGAGCAAAAATCGTTTTTTCGCACTCTGCCAACATGACGGCAACAGCTATCACCCTTCCTCTCCCGCTTGCGGCCCCGAACAATCCGATAGCCATATTATCGTGCAACCGCATTGGCCGATTTCAATTGGGATGGTGCGAGGATGCAGCTAAGGATTATTGATTGTTATCGCTCCAGAAGGGACGCGTGGGATGGCTCTTGAGTTGTAGGGAAGATCATGCGGCCTAAAAGGCCAGTGCGGGTTGTGGTTTTTGTTTTATGCATAATCCTCTTCAGATGTTCTTTGACGGTGTATTCGCTCAGATTCATTCGTCCGGCGATTTCCTTGTTGGTAAATCCGAGCTTGAGGTAAATGATAACCATTTGTTCGCGTTCGGTCAGATGATAGAGTTGCTGGGTGTTTGCGTCTGGGCATTCGAGCTTTTGCTGATTCAGCTTTTCCATGATGACGAGGCATCTGCTGTTCTGCGCGAGGGGTTCATCTGGAATACAGAGCCCACGAAGGAGGAGCTGCTGACCGGATGCAACACAGAGCCGTTCCGCTTGGAAGGGCTCTAAGTCCTTGGGATGCTCGCAGTGCATCAGACGACCGACGAGATCCCGGACGACGGTATGGATCTCTTCGGGAATGAGACATGTGCCATTCTCTCTGGTTGATAGGGGTTGCAGTTGGTGTATAAATGCCTGGGCTTCGCTGTTCATAAACAACAGGTGCCCCCTGCTATTGAAGAGAATGACGCCGGTACCGGCTTGTTGCTGGAGGCGCGGTGACTGCTTTAGTCCACTGAAGGTCCTGGTTAGGTCTCCTGCCGTTATGGTCGACATATCCCCTCAGAATCTTTCTGTACCAACTAATTAATAAATTGGTGCACTTCGCTTTTAAGCGGCACAGTTTAACTATGAAGGCCTATTCAGTTTGGCTCCTTCTGTTGGGACTTTGGTCCACACATCAGCAAATTGTAGACCAGAGGGTTGTCGTATTGGCGAAGGATGTGCACAATATTCTAAAAGACAGGACTGGAGCCATGTTTGGCAGGTTCGCAATACAGCCCTTCCGCACAGTGGGTGGTCCAACACAACATTCTGTTTGAATCCAAAACGATCCAGGCCGAATCTAGATTGATCCTCAGGACAAGGACATTTTTCTGATTGTGCCGCATTTTCCGGTGTGAAGTTCCCAGTCGTGTTGAAGTCAGTGGATATTTCCCTCACGTATGCCCTCTTCTCAGTTTTTCACTTCATTCGGTTCATCCGGACTCTCACGAATGAAGGTCTCTGTGCAACTTGAATTTGGTCAAAAAAAACGCCCTCTAGCTCCGATGTAGCTGGAGGACGCCCTTGT
>DATEPD010000075.1:0-17735 GCA_035273365.1 Nitrospiraceae bacterium
CGAACTCGGCTTTCAACGCGTTGTTGAAAACGCTGGAGGAGCCGCCCCCGCATGTGGTGTTTATCTTTGCCACCACCGAGATTCACAAGATTCCGTCGACGATTCTGTCCCGCTGTCAGCATTACAACTTTCGCCGGATTGCGCGAACCGAGATCGTCGAACGGCTGCGCCATGTGGTCGATCAGGACAAGATCGTGATCGAGGAACGGAGCCTGATGGCGCTCGCCAGGGCCAGCGAAGGCAGTATGCGTGATGGGTTGAGTCTGCTCGACCAGGCGGTGGCGTTCGGTGGCAAGACGATCGTGCATACAGACTTGGAAGCCTTGCTTGGAGCGGTCCCGCAAGAACTCGTTCGTGCCATGATTGAAGCGATCACGGCTCAGGAGAGCGCTGCCGCGCTTCGCGTGCTGGCCCAATTGTTGGACCAAGGGCATGATCTGCGGGCCTATTGTGCGGAGGTTGTCGAGTATCTGCGTAACATGCTGGTGGTGTCGGTAGTGACTGCACCCCAAGAGTGGCAGGGATTGATCGAGGCCTCCCCGGAAGACCTCGTACAGACGGCAGCGGATGCACGCTCCTTTTCGCCCGAGCTACTTCAGGAATTGTTTGCGATCTTCACGCAAGCGGAGGACTCGCTCAGGTTCAGTGCCCATCCTCGGTTCGTGCTCGAAACAGCGGCAGTGCGCGCGACACGGTTGCTATGCCGATCGGATGAGAAGCCACCCCAAGCGGTGCAGCCAGCCCAGACGACACGCCCTCCTCAATCTGCTCCAACGCGCACAAGCCAGTCGGTCTCGCCGGCTCGTTCTGCAGATCCAACGCCTTCCTCGCCACCGCGGCCTCCTCAATCAACGGCTTCTATACCGATCGCTCCGATAGCGGCGCTATCTTCTGTTGTCAAGAACGCGATTTCTCCACGAGGCCTCTCGACGAATACTTTAAGCGTTCAGGATTCTGGCACTACCGGTGAGATGAAGGCATCGATACCTGCGGCCTCGTTCTCGCCTGATGACAAACGCGTTGCGGTGACGCTCAATTGGGAACAGTTTCAGGAAGAGGTGGCATCAACCTTTTCCAATATTGCGCCCTTCTTGGAGATGGGACGTTTTGTGGGAGTGGACGGCCCTGTCGTGACGATTGGATTTTCCAAGCAAGCAACGGTGGCCCGGGCCATGATCGAGAAGCCAGACAATATTGCGTCGCTCACGTTGATGTGTGAACGACTGAGCGGGCAGACCGTTCGACTCCGGATTGTCGAATTGGCGGAGGCGGATCCCCCAGGACCGACGATGGCGCAGCTCAGGGCGGCGAAGGGAAAAGAACAACGGCTGGTCCTCTTCGAGCAAGCGCGGGCACATCCGGTCGTCAAGCAGGCGTTGGAGATGTTTAGCGTAGAGCTCGCAGAGGTGAGACCGGTGTCGAGCCGGAAGGAGGTCGAGGAATGAAGAACCCATTAGGCAATATGGGAAATATTCTGAAGCAAGCACAAGCCATGCAGGCCAAAATGGCGAAGGTGCAAGAAGAGGCATCGACCAAGACGGTGACCGGGACAGCCGGTGGCGGCAGTGTGGTGGTCACGGCTAATGGGGCCATGCAGCTTGTCGGCATTGTGATCGATCCCGAAGTGGTAAAAAGTGGCGACGTGGAGATGGTGCAAGATTTGGTCATGGCCGCGTCGAACGATGCCCTCAAGAAGGCTCGCGAGATGATGGCGGAGGAGATGAAATCGGTTACCGGTGGGATGAATGTCCCCGGAATGTTCTAGCAGGCTGCGGAAACGCTGTGGTGACCTGCTAGAACTTCGACGGTCTGCACATATAGCACAACAGGAGAAAATCCCCGCAGGAGGCTCAAAAAGGCCGTTCAGCAAGGCCGCAGCGAGTGAAGGCCCGAGGCGTACCCGCTGGGGTACGTTGAGGGTCTGAACGATGCGAGAACGACGCTGGCGGACTTTTTCAGCCTCCTGCTAGCGGGCTATCACATCATGGCTGTAGATCAACAAGGCTTACTTGCCCGGCTGGTACGCGAATTAGTCCGTCTTCCAGGCATCGGCCAAAAAACGGCGCAGCGATTGGCGTTCCATATCTTGAAGGCAGAGCGCGATGACGCGTTTCGCCTCGCCGATGCGATTCGTGCCGTCAAGGACGGACTTTCGTTTTGTCGGCAATGTCGGAACATTGCCGAAGGGGAACTCTGCGAGTATTGTCTCGATCCGAAGCGGGACCAGTCGAGAATTCTGGTAGTGGAAGAACCGAGTACAACCTATGCCATCGAGCGAGCGGGAGCCTACCGCGGCTTGTATCATGTACTACTCGGTGCCTTGTCTCCGTTGGACGGCGTTGGACCATCCGATATCAGGGCCGAGGAGTTAGTCGATCGGGTGAAGCTTGGAGGAATTGAGGAAGTGATCCTCGCGACAAGTCCTACGATCGAGGGTGAGGCGACTGCCATCTATTTAACGAACCAACTGAAACCTCTCGGAGCCCGGGTTTCGCGTATTGCCTATGGCATTCCAGTTGGGATGGATATTGAGTATGCCGATGAAGTGACACTGCTCAAGTCGATTGAAGGCCGTCGGGATCTCTAGCAGGATTCTGAAAGAGTTCTCGACCGTCTTGGAGGGTACGGTTTGGGCTAAGGCTGAGATGACACGCTTCAATCTTCGCTCAACCTCAACCGTCGTCAGCCTCTCTCGTGGCCCATTGACCCTCCCGTCGAGCCCCTGTTATAGTTTCCCTCGTTTCGGACGGTTTTACCTCTCAGGCAGATGGTGATATGAAAGCAGTCCCTTCCGCTAAGCGCATTTCGCCCTCTCCCCCAGCTGCACAAGCTGTGACCACCAAACGCAAAGCCAAGCCATCGTCCCAAGGGAAAAAGTATGCGGCTATTCGACGTGACCTTGAACGGCAGCGCAAGGCCAAATTGGAGGAAGCCGTCGAGGGCCTCGCCAATCCAAACGGTCAGGAGGCATTCCCGGACGTCAGTGATCAGGCGTCTGCGGAGGCCGAGCAGAATTTTCTCATGCGTATCCGAGAGCGAGAGCAACGGTTGATCAAGAAGATCGACGAGGCGCTTGATAGAATGGACCAGAACACCTACGGCATCTGTGAGCGTTGCGAAGAAGAGATCCCCTATCCTCGACTGAAAGCCCGCCCGGTCACCACCCTCTGCATCAACTGCAAGACACTCGAAGAACAGGAAGAGAAAGCTCGACGCTGAACGGGCGTTCGTTTACAGCTCGAACCGTTTAGAAATGGAATGCAAGCCCTCCTACTACGAGGTTTGACACGATGGTGAACTTCTCGCTGAATCCCGGTGGAGCCCCGGCCCCGTCGTATGTAAATGTGGCCCAACCAGTAGTTCTCTTCCATTCCCCGAAGAGCGCAAAGTTTCGAAAAATGAAAAACTTGAGACCAGCTAGACCTTGGATGGCCGGGGAGTAACTTGTTTCTTGATGTGATACTCCAGAGTCCGAAAGGTGCGTGCGCTGCACACCGAGCCCTGCGCCAACATAGGGATACCACCGACCCTGCGGCAGCTCTGGGGTGGCCCAAATCGGATAGCGAAACAGCAGATTGGCCGCGAGGATATTCACACTGAGATCTACGGGCGCCGTGAAGATGACAGATCCAGCTTCAAAACCAGGGGTAAAAGAGGTACCACTGGCTCCGGTTATCTGTGGGTCAAGGTCTGCGGTAAATTTTGTGTAATCTAACTCCAGGCCGATTTGTGGTTGCCAGTTGTATTGTCGAGGCAGATGCCACGCGGTGATTTTGGCGCCAAAGGTTAGAGAATCATTCAAATTTACTCCATGGGCTGTTACGGCCCCAAACCCAGTCCCTGCCCCAGCATTGAATTTGATCTCTTCATTGGAGTGAAAAGCTTTCCCTCCGAACGCGCCGACTGAAAATTCCCAGTCCCGTTCGGCCTGAGCCTGTAGCGGCAGGAGGAGCAGAGCCGTCACTGCCAAGACGATTGCTTGCACACTAGCCCAAGTAGGTTGTTTCATGTCGTTCTCCCATCCTTCCATGCAGAATGATGGGAGAAGCCTACCGCGAGAGCAGTCGGGAACCTAATGAAATCGCAGATTCGTCATATGGTGAGGGGTGCGAATGATCAATAGAGGAAGGCTAGCGTTTTAACGCTTTGATGCGTTGTTGGACGAGGGCGATGCGGCCGGCTTCATCGGGGATCCCTTCGACCAGCGCAAGATAGGTCTCATACTCCGAGAGGGCTCGCTTCGGATTCGTGGGCTCGTAGGCTTCAGCCAAGTTGAAGCGGGCAATAGCATAGTTGGGGCGGAGCGTGACGGCTTTTTCGAATGAGGCAAGCGCGTTCGCCTTCTCTCCCAGCTTGGTGTACACCGTGCCAAGGTTGTTCAAAATTTCCGGAGTGTTGGGTCTGATAGTCAGCGACTGAAGCATCTCCGTCTTGGCCTTCTCGTATTGTCCCATCCCTTCCCATGCCAGGCCCAATTTGTGGTGAGCTTCTGCCTGCCACACTTTGTTTGTAAAGCCGCTTGCGAGCGCTTTCTGATAGGCAGTGGATGCGGTCTCGTAATTCTGGGACCCGCAGTAGGAGAGCTGTGCCGTTTGGCCGCGTGCAAATTGCTGGAGTGAGAGGAAGGGTTCCTTGTCCTCCGCGCCTTGACTGTCTAGCTGTTGTCCTGGCTTCCGGCCACTTGGATAGCGCAACCGTTCCAAGAATTCGTGTCGATAGGGTGAGAACAGTCGTACGTAGGGATCGATCGTCACAGATGCCTGGAGCAAGACCGGCTGCTCACGCGTCCCAAGCACCAAATACTGTGTCGTCGTTTTCTCGTCACCAGTTTCGTACAAGGCGCTGGAGTTCATACTCGTCATTGAGGACAGTTTCGCCACGTTGAGATAGAACTCCAATGTGGGCTTGAGCTGCGTTAAGGTGTGGCGGAGGACTGGGTAGGGATTCAAGTCAAGCCCGGACGGAAAGGTAAAGAGAGTTCCGACCAGCAGACCATCCTCATCGAAAAAGTAGGATTCGTCGCCATGTGACTGGCTTCGGTCGGCAGGGAGCATCAACTCTAGTCCGGCGCCCCAATCTCGTGGTTTGAGGGTTGAGGCAGGATGTGCCTTGAGGAAGTCGGACTTCGAAGTACAGAGGGTTGGGGATTTTAGGAGGACCAGATCAGTTTCAGACGGTGGGAGGTTCGGTCTTTGAACCGGAGTTCCGCAAGCGTTGAGCAAGAGACTCAGTCCTAGCCCCCAGATCACCCACAGCCGAAAGGGCATGGTACGAGGCGCTTGCGTGTCACATGGATTCTGACTCACGAAGGGAGCATACACGAAACGTGAAAAGGTTTGCCAACGCGGTAATACCGCAACGCCCGCTTTCGTGAGGAAAGCGGGCGTTGTAGGTGAACACGATGTCTATGAAGAGTTAGCGCCGTTGGCTATCCAACATGGAGTCTTCAGCCGTGTACCCAAAAACGTATGGCATCTTGCTGGAGAGCGTGTAAATCGGGCGATTTACGCCGTAATCTATCGCGACCCCGAGAGGGTTCAAGAAAAAACCTGCCCAGCGCCAGGGGTTATCGCTTGCGGCTGATCCTGCCCTCACATCGGTATAGACCAAGGATGTGGCGTCCATCACACTGTAAATGCTGGCTGGGGGCATATAGTTTCCATCGGAATCGGCCATAGTCTGTTGCTGGCGGTTCTCGGCACACCCGGCCGCAGTGACCAGGAGGAGAATTCCCAGGACAAGAGCTGTAGTCCTCATAGATGACCTCACATGTCTTGGACGGTTCAGAATCGACGGTCTCTCGATAGATTGAAGTGTAGCCGACCTCTAGAATTCTGTCCAGGATTAGAGCGGTTCAGGTAACAGCACGAAAACTGTCAGTTTGGGCGAGAAAGTATGGAGCAGGAAGGGAGAGATGGAGATTGTGGTAGGCGATACTGGTATCGAACCAGTGGCCTCTTCCGTGTGAAGGAAGCGCTCTACCCCTGAGCTAATCGCCTACACGAAGCGAAGTTTAGCATGGGGTCATAAATTGGATCAACCGCGACGCGATGCGTGATGCGTGACGAACTCGCCTTGACATCCCCAAAACACGGTTCCTACAATGCCACCGCTTTCAGTTTGTCTTTTCGAGGTGTTACTCGTATGCGCGACCATGTGGTCATAATCGGGGGTGGGCTGGCCGGGTCCGAAGCGGCGTGGCAGGCGGCCAATCGTGGAGCGAAAGTGACACTCTATGAAATGCGCCCGAAAGAGATGACGCAGGCGCACAAGACCGGTGGTTTGGCAGAGCTGGTCTGTTCGAATTCACTCGGCTCGACAGATTTACTGAATGCCCCAGGCATCTTGAAAGAAGAAATGCGTCGCCTCAATTCGCTCATTATTCGGGTGGCGGATGAGGTACGGGTTCCGGCTGGATCGGCCCTGGCCGTCGATCGCGAGCAGTTTTCACTCAAGATTACTCAAGCACTGGAAGAGCATCAGAACATTCGTATTCTGCATGAAGAGATCACCGAGATCCCAACGGACTGTCTTTGCATTCTGGCAACCGGTCCGCTGACGTCCGACAAACTGTCTCAGGCGATTGCCCAATTGACCCATACGAAACATTTATATTTTTACGATGCGATCTCTCCGATTGTGGATGCCGATTCCATCAATATGGATGTCGTATTTCTCGCATCCCGTTACGACAAGGGCGGGCATGACTATCTTAACTGTCCCATGGACGAGCCGGCTTACAATGCGTTTTATGACGCATTGGTCGCGGCAGAGAAAGTCCAACCTAAAGAATTCGAAAAGACCCCTTATTTTGAAGGTTGTATCCCCATCGAAGTCATGGCTGAACGGGGCCGCCAGACGATGCAGTTCGGTCCTCTGAAACCGGTGGGCCTTGAAAATCCAAAAACGGGAATGCGAGCTTACGCTGTGGTACAGCTCCGAACTGAAAATGCCCATCGTTCCTGTTACAATCTCGTGGGATTTCAGACTAAGTTGACCTACGGGGAGCAGAAGCGGGTGTTTCGCATGATTCCCGGTCTTGAACAGGCCGAGTTTCTGCGTTACGGCAGCCTGCATCGCAACACTTTTATCAATTCTCCCCAACTGCTGCGTGATACCCTTCAGTTCAAGGCGCGCGGCACTCTCTTTTTTGCAGGACAGCTGGTCGGCGTCGAGGGCTATACGGATTCCGCTGCGATGGGAGGGTTGGCCGGAATTAACGCTGCTCGTGGTCTTGCGGGGTTGCCGTTGGTCACCCCGCCTCCCACCACAGCGCATGGCTGTCTCGTGTCATACATTACGACGACAGACCCTCGTCACTTTCAGCCGATGAATACGAATTTCGGGCTCTTTCCTCCCCTCGCTACACCGACGAGAGACAGGGAGCGCAAACGACGGCTCACAGGACAACGGGCGCTTGAGGATCTGACGGCATGGATGACTCAATTCGAGCTTTCATGACGTTCCTTGAGTTGGAACGTCATGCGTCGCATGAAACAGTGCGCAGCTATGTGTCGGATCTTCGACAGTTTCAGGCCTTTATGAATTCGGAGCATCCGAGCGTCTCCACGCTCAATCCTGATGCCGTGAAGACAGAGTCCATTCGGGCTTATCTTCACTGGTTGGATCGCAAGCGTGAGAAAAGTACGTCGATGGCAAGGAAGCTCGCCTCTCTCCGCAGCTTCTTTCGCTATTTGCACAGGGAAGGTATGGTCGGCCTCAATCCTGCCGAGGCCATCAGGACACCAAAACAGCCGAAACATCTTCCGCGTGTCTTGACCAAAGACGACGCGGCTGCGCTGATGGAGTTTCCCGTCGATCACGCAGTCGGGGCGCTCAGAGATCGCGCTTTGCTGGAGACGCTCTATTCGACGGGGGCTCGCGTGAGTGAACTTGTGGGGATCAATCTCGAAGATCTCCGTGTGGCCGAGGGGTTGGCCCATCTGCGGGGAAAGGGCCGTAAGGAGCGCATCGTGCCGATCGGAGATGTGGCGCTACGGGCCATTCAGGCATATCTGAATCAGCAGCCCCTGATGGCGTCTCGAGGTCTGTCGACGAAGACGAAACGCGTCTCATCACCGGTCTTTCGAAACAGCCGAGGAGGACGGTTAACGACTCGGAGCGTCGCTCGCATCGTGGCCCGCTATTCGAACCGGCTTGCCGGTGGTTCCGTGAGTCCCCATACACTACGTCACTCGTTTGCCACCCACCTTCTCGACGAAGGGGCAGATCTGCGGTCGATTCAAGAGATGCTCGGACATGCCTCGTTGAGTACGACACAAAAGTATACGCACCTAGCCATGGACCAGATCCTGGCCGTCTATGATAAGACCCATCCGCGAGCCGGTCGCCCGACCAGTGCGCGTGTCGTGAAGGATATCAAGGCATGATCATCAGACGGTTACCAACGACCCTCTGTGTCAGACGAGAGTCGGGAAGCGGTGCGAGTTGCGAACTGGTTCGTTCCGCGTTTCTTGCCTCACGCGCTTTTCTCGCCATGGGAGCCAGGGTATGAACAAGCTAATTAAGAAAGCGAACGTCCTGATCGAAGCCTTGCCCTACATTCGCACGTTCAAGGGTAAGACGATTGTTATCAAATATGGCGGTCATGCGATGACGGATGCCCTGTTGAAAGAACGCTTCGCGCAGGATGTCGTGCTTTTGAAATATGTGGGTCTTAACCCGGTCATCGTACACGGTGGGGGACCTCAGATTGATAAGATGCTCCAGCGCCTGGGTATCGAAGCCAAGTTTCGCCATGGAGTGCGGGTGACAGATGAGGCTACGATGGAAATCGTGGAGATGGTGTTGGCCGGCAGGATCAATACGGAAATCGTCGATCTCTTGAATCGCCACGGTGGCCTTGCGGTTGGTTTGAGTGGAAAGGACGGAGGGCTCATGCTTTCTCGACCGCTGACTGCGAAAGCCTGGGCGGCTAGTCTGGAAAAGGATCTCGACGACGGCGAGGGCGACGAGGATTTTGGTCTGGTGGGAGAGGTTCAATCTATCGATCCCACGTTGGTGCGGAAACTTCAGCAGGATCATTACATTCCCGTCATTGCACCGATCGGCACCAATCGGGAAGGGAACACGTACAATATAAATGCCGATCTGGTTGCCGGGGCAATGGCAGCTGCACTCGGTGCGGAAAAGCTGGTGATGATGACCGATGTGAAGGGCATTCGCGGTACGAATGGGCACCATCTCTCGACGGTCTCCCGCAAAGATGTGCAGCGGATGGTGAAGAGGAGCACGATCAGTGAAGGGATGTTGCCCAAGGTACATGCCTGCTTGGATGCACTCGGCGGCGGTGTCGGCAAAGCCCATATCATTGACGGTCGAATACCTCATGCCATTCTCCTCGAAGTGTTCACACGTAAGGGTATCGGAACCGAGATTACATCGTAGTCATTTATCCAGTCAGTCTCATTCTTGTGGTGAACCAATACATCCGAATCACCCGCCATCTTGAGGCTCTCGTTCGCGAACGTCATCCTGAGACAAGTCCTCGCGCGCTTCGGAAGACGGCCCACTATCTGACGATGCAGTGTGCCAAGTCCGGATGGGCTACCGGCAGCCAACTTATGAGTGCCTGGGGCAAGAGCTATCACAATGTGGTGGCGATCAGGGATCCGGACCGTCCCGAACAAGCAGAGGAGTTGCCTCCACTCCTGATCGGGGCCCACTACGATACCGTGTCCGGGTCACCGGGTGCGGATGATAACGCAAGTGGGCTGGTGGTGCTCCTCGAAGTGGCGTCCCTCCTCCGCGTGCAATCTCTCATACGACCCGTTTGGCTTGTGGCATTTTGTCTTGAAGAGCAGGATCGACTAGGGAGTCAGGCGTTCGCGTCCCGTTTGAAAGCCGAGCGCCGTGAGTTGGCCGGTGCGATCATTCTGGAATGTGTGGGGTATGCCAGGAGCGAAGCCGGTACACAGCAGATCCCACCCGGTGTGCCGATCGCGGTGCCGACCCAGGGAGACTTTCTAGCCATTGTGGGCAACGAAGCATCTCGGGCTTTGGTCACTCAGCTTGAACAGGAGGCCCAGCGGTTTGCGAGCCAGCTCAAACCCCTATCATTGGTGGTGCCAGGCCGAGGTGAGGCCGTGCCTGATACCCGTCGTAGCGACCATGCCTCGTTTTGGGATGCAGGCTATCCAGCCGTGGTGTTGACCGATACGGCGAATTTCCGGAACCCCCATTACCATCGTGCGACTGATACCGTGGACACACTCAACCTTGAATTTCTCTCCAAGGTCATCGCGACGGTGACCGCAACCGCGATTCAGATTGCTGGGGTACGATAGTGAAGACGAGTCGTCGTGCGAAGTTGGCTCCCGCGACCCGGCGTCTTGTGACCGAGGTGTATGGCCGTCTCGATTATCACGCTTTGGGACCGGTCTACTGTTATGAAGGCGGCGAAGAATTCTGGCGAGCCAAACGAGGCCCTTGTGATCGTCTTGGGAGTCGGGTCGCCGTGGTGTTGAGGAAGAAGCTAACACGGGGCGGCAGCAGTCTTTATGTCGGTGCCGGAGTGGCGGAGCTTCCCGCATTGATTATGGAAACAGTAGAGCTTGGCAGGACGGTGGAACCCTATAATCTTCGGAGAGCCGAAGTCGCGGCCCTCAACCGGGTCTGTCACTCGATTCCTCTCAAGTTCCATGTGGTTGATGCAGCCGGTGCGAAGGGCCGATTCGATCATCTCTGGATGGTCAGCGTGTTGAATGATCCTGAGCGATTCCCACATCTGTCGCCACTGTCGTATGGACGAGGCAATCCTCTCACTCTCGATCTACTGAAGTTTGGCAAAGAGCGCCACATCGTGCGTGCACTGGTAGCACGTTGTATGGGAAAGCTCGCGAGGCCTGGATTGGTCACGACTACCACGGAAGAGGTCTTATGGATTGCAGAGTGGTGCCACAGACATCGAGTGCCCTACCGGATTGGGAAACGCGACTATCCGACAGCATTGGTTGGCGATCCGATCTGTTTTATTCAAATCGGCAAGGGGCGTTAGCAGGCTGCATTTTGAGCAGTCAGCGGGACCGTTCTGTTCTTGTGCTATCCATGCGGACCTTCGAAAGCTTGCTCTGCCCGCATAGCGTTCAGGGTGGCTGCTAGATTTGGAAGCCGGGCTTTGTTCTTGAGGAGTTATCTAAGTACTGGCCTGCGTACTTCACATAATTCTCCGCCGACTCCTTAATCCACACGAGCTCGGCTTCTGACACGGTACGTCGAACACGGCCCGGCGATCCGAGGATCACACTCTTCGGCGGCACAATCATGCCTTCCACCACCAGGGCACCCGCCCCCACGACCGAATCCTCTCCGATCACGGCTCCATCCATCACAATGGCCCCCATGCCGATGAGCACACGATCCTTAATCGTGCAACCGTGGAGTATCGCCGCATGGCCAATGGTTACCTCGTTGCCGATGATCAGCGGGTGGGTATCGTGGGTGACATGGAGTATGCAGAGGTCCTGCATGTTTGTCCGGTCACCAATCCTAATATAGTGCACGTCTCCGCGAATGACGGCATTGAACCAGACGCTGCAGTGCTCACCCAGGACGACATCGCCGATGACGACTCCGGTTTCCTCGACAAAACAGGACGTGGGAATGGTTGGTTTGATTCCCTGAAATGTGCGGATCATGCAGTTCACTGTAGGGAATCGGCCCGCGACCTGCAAGGGGGTGTCATGGAGGAGGATGAGGGAAGGGGTGCGGACCTGCTGATCGGAGGTTTGTCGTCGCAGCGATTCGTCGATTGCAGCAGAAGCGCTTATCGGTATTGCGAGTGAGATACCCGCGCCCGTGCCTGTTCGATCGTATGCAATAACGCCTGATGGGTTCGACATCCCGCAACCAGCTTCGCGTCGGAGATCGTCACCGGTTTGTAGGGCGTTGCAAATCGGTTCTTCAGCCGGACAATTCGAGCTGCCGAGAGGTCTAACCGCTCGATGGAAATCGTGCCTGACGCTACCGCCTGTTCCACGGCCTCGAACGCCGCGACTTCTCGGTCCCGATCTTGACAGATCAATACCATGTCGCAGCCCGCCAGCACCGCACGAACTGCAGCATCTTCCACGCCAAAATGATCGATGATCGCGTGCATTTCAAGGTCGTCCGTCAACACGACTCCGTCGTATTGCAACTCGTGGCGCAAGAAATCATTGATGACAGCCGGCGAAAGCGTGGCTGGCAATTCGGGATCGAGGGCTCGGTAGAGCACGTGCGCGGTCATCATCGATGCAACACCCCGCTGAACAGCACGGCGGAATGGTGGAAACTCGATAGCCTCCAATCGCTCCCGCGATGCCTCGACTACCGGAAGTTCTTTGTGGGAATCGGTATTCGTATCGCCATGACCTGGAAAGTGTTTCCCGCAGGCCACGACTCCGTTGTCTTGGAGCCCCGCTGCCGTCGCGATCCCCAGCTCACGGACGACATCCGGCGTCGTACCGAACGCGCGATCGCCAATAACCGGATTGCTCGGATTGCTGTTCACGTCGAGTACCGGCGCCATATTCATGTTCACGCCCACAGCTCTCAACTCTTTGGCCATGGTGGCTGCAGCCGCGTATGCCAATTCGGTTGAATTGCAAAGACCCAACTGGCTGCAGGACGGGAAAATCGTAAAGCCTTTCGGCAAGCGAGAGACCCGACCACCTTCTTGATCGATCGAAATCAAGAGCGGCGAATGGGGGCTACAGGCCTGGAGATCGTTGGTCAAGTTGACCATCTGCTCAACGGATTCCAGATTCCGTGAAAACAGAATCACGCCGCCGGGCTTATACTGTTTGATGAACGAGGCCAGATCTGGCGTCACCGACGTACCGAGAAACCCAACCATGAAGAGCTGCCCGATCTTTTCTCGTGAGGTCATATGATCGTATTCCAATTAGAAGGCTGCAGAAAAATTATGTCGGTGGGCCAGAAGGTCGATGGTCTATACATGAGGCACAAGAGGAGAACACTCCTCCAGGATTGCTGAGTGAGATAAGCCGGACGAGCGAAACGGGTGACGATTCCAGGTCCGATGTGTGAAGCTTATTGAGCCTGTCGCCCCGAACGTCGAACTGAGGATTGTGCCTGTTTCGACTATCTTGGGCGTCGGGCCACACGGTCCATAGATACTGGTGGAATCTTTCCGCATCCGGCTAGAGGCTCCGATCAATCAGGTATTGCACCAAAAGCCTGGTTCCAATCGCGGTGGGACCCTTCGGAATGTAAGCCCGTTCCCGTTCACTCCAATCCGTACTAGCAATATCGAGGTGCACCCACGGGCAGTCCCCCACGAACTTGCTCAGAAAGAGTGCGGCAGTGATCATGCCGCCGCCACGGCCGCCGATGTTGCGCATATCAGCGATATCGCTCTTGAGCTGTTCGAAGTATTCCTCCCACAAGGGCATTTCCCACACTCGCTCACCGGCCTTGTGTCCCGACCTCCTGACCTGTTCTTTGAGCTTCGTGTCTGTCCCAAACATCCCGATTGCGAATTGGCCGAGCGCCACAACACAGGCCCCCGTGAGCGTCGCAATGTCGATCAAGGCAGCCGGCTTATAGCGCATCGCATAGGCGAGGCCATCGGCAAGAATGAGTCGGCCTTCCGCATCCGTGTTCTGTACCTCGACGGTCTTCCCCGACAGCGTTGTCACGATATCGCCCGGCTTCATCGCTCGGCCACCCGGCATGTTTTCCGCCACGGGCAGGATACTAATGAGACGCAATGGGAGCTTGAGTCTGGCCGCTGCGCGGATTGCGGCCAAGACTTCGGCCCCTCCCGTCATATCAGCCTTCATGTGTTCCATATTTTCGGCAGGTTTCAGCGAAATCCCGCCTGTATCGAAGGTGATCGTCTTCCCGACCAGCACGACAGGGCGCGTATCCTTTTTCTTGGCGCCGTTGTATTCAAGGATGATGAATTTGGGCGGCTCCTGGCTCCCGCGCGCCACGCCGAGCAATGCACCCATTCCCAGGCGCTCTATCTCTTTCTGTTCGAGAATCTTGATCGAGATTCCTTCCGCCTTCGCGATCGTTTTCGCTTCCTCGGCGACTTTGGCGGGGGTCAGGACATTAGAGGGATGATTGCAGAGATCTCGGACAAAGACGGTGGCTTCTGCCGCAGCGACGCCGCGCCGGACTCCTTCAGAGACCTGCCGCAGCTGACTTTTCCTCGGGATGAGAATCTTCATCTCCGCCACTTCTTGCCCTGAGGAAGCCTCACTCCGATAGACGGTGAACTGATAGCTGCCCAGGATCGCCCCTTCTACCATGGCTTGCGTGACTTCGAGCGATGACATTCCGCCAGGCGTCACTGTCGGAAGCATCACCGTAAATGAGCCGACCTTTGTTTGCCGGGCACGCTTAGCTGCCGAGCCCATCGCTTGCCGGATCTTCTCAAGCGTGACCTCGTTCTTCTTGCCCAAGCCCACCAATACCAGTCGTTTCGCAGGCACCGTACCCTGCGTGTGATAGAGCAATACCTCGTTGACCTTGCCTTCGAATTCCTTGGATTGCACCAGATTGCTCAACGCGCCTCCGAGGGCCCGATTGAGCAAGGCCGCATCCTGTTTGGCCAATCCCTCTCCTTCACAATGCGTGAGTACTAACGCCTCGGCGGGTGCGGTCTCCGCTCGCCCAACCTGTACCGTGACCTGCATGATCTTCATTCGTGTCTCCTTGATCAAACTGTCCGCGATCAGCAATTAGCGTTCGGTTCACACTGAGCGCCGATCGCAACTCATCACACCCCTCGCATGTCTGGCGCCCATATATATTTATGCAACTGCATTTGGAATCGCACAGGAAGCTTGTCGACCAGGATCCACTCAGCAAGTTCACGGACATCGAGCGAACCGAAGACCGGGCTGAAGAGCACCGAACAGCAACTGGCTATGTCATGCCGGGCAAGAACTTCGCGGGCCCAGTCGTAATCGGCTCGGTCAGCCAGGACAAACTTCGCTTCGTCTTTGGCTGCCAGCCGGGAAAGATTCGGCCAGTGCATTCGATCAGTCATCCCACTCCCCGGACACTTCACATCCAGAATGATATGTACGCGAGGATCAACCGGCGCAATATCAATGGCGCCACTGGTTTCAAGGAGGACCGTGTAGCCTGCATCGCACAGTCTGGTCAAGAGCGGGAAACTCTCAGGCTGGACAAGCGGCTCTCCTCCCGTGACCTCGACGAGGCGACACCCATAGTGTTGGACCTGCGCCAGGACCTCATCGATCGAACACTCGCGCCCTCCGTAGAAGGCATAGTCGGTATCGCACCAGGTGCAGCGAAGTGGGCATCCGGTCAGTCGTATGAATACACAGGGCTGTCCGATGTGGCTCGACTCGCCTTGAATGCTATGGAAGATCTCGGTGATGCGCATAACTCAAGATGTGAAACATCAGACGACGGTTGTACAACACATGCTGGAAACGTGTGGAGACTGTATGACGACAGTAAAATCAGTTGGCGACACACGATTCACGGCGCTACTTCCACATTGCGACAGGCCAACCGAGTCGTTGCGCTGTGCGTGCCATGCCCCGGATCGGGTTGACCACCAAGGGGTGGCCGACCAATTCAAGAATGTCACGGTCACCCGGGCTGTCGCCATAGGCATAAGAGCCAGCCAAATCGAGATTCATTTCCTGAGCATGAGCGAGGATCAGTTCACGCTTGCCGCGGCCATAGGGCAGCGGAGGAATCAATGCTCCGGTATAGACTGAATCCAGCTCTTCTGGCTTTGCGGCGAATACCGTAGACACACCCAAGAACTTTGCAAGCGGTAGGACCAAAAAATCAGGCGCACCAGTCACAAGAATCAATTGGTGACCGGCCTGCCTATGTGCATCCAGCCTTGCGCGACCCTGTAGAGACAGTTTGCCGATCATCTCGGTCTGACAGAATTCCTGCGCATATGATTCAATGTCTGCGGGACGCTTGCCCGTCAAATACACCTTTCGTTCTCGAAGCGCATGCAGCGAAAACGGAGGCACGTGCCCCGCCAACCAGGCCGCACTCCGAGTCAACTCGCCCCACCCCACCAGACCACGTCGCCACAGGAACCGGAAGAATCCTATTTCGCTGGCTTCCCCCGGTAGAAGCGTATTGTCGACATCGAACAACGCAGCGACAGACTCCTGTGCGCGTCCTTCAGCGACATCATCAAACAGCGTGGAGGTGAGGATGTAGTGACTCTGCACAGCGTTGGGGAACCCGGTGAGTATAAGCCGCTCGATTCTACCGGACCGTCTATTGATTGACAAGGATTTTGGCCCACTTCTATAATGCACCTCCCTCGTCGTCGAAGTGATGAGTTTATATGCCGAAGTGGTGAAATGGCAGACACGCACGTTTGAGGGGCGTGTGGCGCAAGCCGTGCGGGTTCAAGTCCCGCCTTCGGCACCAAACTCCCCAATCGCATATTCCGACCCCAAGATAGTAGGCGCCCGTATCATGGCGCAAGGAACTCTCCCTTTTCGCCCACTCAGTGCATTCTCACCGCTTTCCTCTGACCATCCGTGGTACCCATTTGGATCTGGACTTTTAACAGCCATCCATAGGACACTGACGCCCTCCTCCGTGACTATACAGGACCAACCAGCTAGGAGCCGGCGCAATGCGGTTCTTGCAACCTGATCTCCACCCAACGCATACGTTCTCATGGTACCTCATGGAATCCCGCAGCACACGCACCTGCTTTTCCTTTTTTGCCTCCCTCTCGGTTCAGCAGCCTCGTGAACCCTCAACACATGTGATGGCGTATCCCCAATATGGCCACTATCACCCGTCCGTAGCCCTCTCACATGGTCATTTCACGTCACAAGGAGTTGCAGTATGAGAAGTGCCGAACATCTGTCCGAACTCGAATTTCTGCGATCGCAGGTGGCAGAGCTCTCGCGCGCACTCGCCGAACGGGACCACTCGGTGCGAACGCCAAATCATCATCCTCAAGAACCGATGCAGGATCTCCGCGAGGAATCACATCTCTTACGTACCATCATCGAAGGTACTGCGGCCGAGGCCGGGGATGGGTACTTTGCCTCCCTCGTCACGCACTTGACCTCGACGTTACATGTGCAATATGCGCTGATCAGTGAAGTATGTGAAGGGCGATTCAAGAAGCTCCGTACTCTCGCGGTTGCGGCGGGAGGTACCCTCGTCGATAATTTCGAGTACGAACTTGCCCACACGCCCTGTGCGACCGCACTGACACAGGCCTTCACCTGTTTTGACAGGGATGTCCAGGGCGCATTCCCTCAGTTCCAGCGTTTGGCGGATCTTGGAGTCGAAAGCTACTGTGGCGTGCAGCTCCGAACAAAAAGCGGAGCCGTCATTGGGTTGCTTGTCGTGATGGATACAAAGCCGTTGCAACGTGGTGACTATTTGCAGCCCCTGCTGGAAGTCCTGACTCCACGTGTTGTCATGGAGTTCGAACGGAGACGAGCAGAGCAGGAACGTGCCCAAGCCCTGGCCGATATCCAGAATATCATCGATACGGTCCCCGACTTTCTGTTCACCCTCGATACCCAAGGCAATATGGTGAAATGGAATCGGCGTGTCGCGGAAGTCACGGGATATAGCCCGGAAGAATTATGGAACAAGCCTGCCTTGGCCTTCGTGCCTCCGGAAGAACAAGCCCGCACCGCTGCCGCTATTCAGCGGGCCTTCACGGAAGGGTATGCCGAACTTGACGGTCTGCTGCTCACGAAAGACCTCCGTACCATTCCCTA
>DATEPD010000076.1:0-2096 GCA_035273365.1 Nitrospiraceae bacterium
CGAGAAGTAACGGTGGCTCTCCCCTACGAAATTTTTGTCGGGTTGCGGTATTTGCGCGCGAAGCGTCGAAATCGCACCATTTCATTAAATACGGTGGTCTCCATTGCCGGCATCACACTCGGTGTGGCCGCCCTCATTGGGACAGTCGGTATCATGACCGGGTTTAAAGAAGACATTCAAGCCAAGATTCTTGGAACGACGGCCCATATCATCGTGCAGGATCGGATGAAAGACAGTATGAGCGATTACGACTCCGTCACCAAGCAGGTTGCAACTGTTCCAGGTGTCGTGGCGGCAACCCCGTTTGTACTCAAGCAAGTCCTGCTCACGACCCAAACCGCTGTGCAAGGCATCGTGATCCGCGGCATTGATCCACAACGCGAGGGCATGGTGACCGAACTGGCCAAGAATCTCTCGACTGGGCAATTAGACGACCTCAGTCGGCCGGTCAAGGTGAAACAACCACCCGCAGATGATCCGAACGGCCCGGCGGTCGAGACAGAAAAACCCGGCATCATCCTAGGCAAGGAATTGGCGATGCGCCTCGGCGTCTTTGTCGGAGACACCGTCAATGTGGTGTCCCCTCCCGCGGGTCCTATCAGTGCGATTGGCATGGTACCGAAGATCAGGACCTTCGCGTTGGTCGCGCTCTTTCAATCCGGCATGTACGAGTACGATTCGTCATTGGCCTACATCGATATTGCGGAGGCGCAAAAGTTTTTCAATATGGGGAAGACCGTGACCGGCATTGAAATCAAAGTCGGGGACGTCTTCCACGCAGCGGAGACGGCTCGCTCAGTGGAACAGTCCCTCGGCTTCGCCTATGGCGCGCGCGACTGGATGCAGATGAATCGTAATCTTTTCTCCGCGCTTAAGCTCGAAAAGACAATGATGTTTCTGTTGTTAGTCCTGATCACCATCGTGGCGTCCTTCAACATCGTAAGCACCCTCACCATGATCGTCACGGAAAAACAAAAGGAGATTGCGATCCTCAAGGCCATGGGCGCAACCCGCAAAAGCATTCGGCGCATTTTCATGCTAAATGGATTAATCATCGGCCTGTCCGGGACCAGCATCGGCATTCCACTCGGCTATGCATTTCTCTGGCTGATCCAGACATTCTGGACCTTCGATCCCACGGTCTATTACATCTCGCGGATCCCCGTCCACGTGCAAGCCATGGATGTCTTCCTTGTGGCGAGTTCCGCCATCGCAATTAGTTTTGCCGCGACGGTCTATCCGTCTCTCCAGGCAGCCAAACTCGAACCGGTGGCCGCGCTGCGCTACGAATGATCATGCCGGCCTCGCCATCATTGTCCGTTGATTCTGGAGCGTCGGCGTGATCACCGTCACCGATCTATACAAATCGTTCCCGATGGGCAAGCAGACCCTCACGGTCCTGAAGGGGGTCAATCTACAAATTCAGCGGGGGGAGTTGGTTGCGATCGTTGGGGCTTCGGGAGCCGGAAAGAGCACCCTACTCCATATTATCGGAACGCTTGATCGTCCCACGACGGGAACGGTCCAGTTCGACGCCCACGATGTGTTTCACATGTCGGAAGGCGAACGGGCAGAGTTTCGAAATCGGCGCATCGGGTTTGTCTTCCAGTTCCATCATCTCCTGCCGGAGTTCACGGCGCTCGAGAATGCCTGTATGCCCGCACTGATTCAGCGACGGGATCCGGTAGATATCGAGCCGGACGCGATCGCCTTATTGCAGGAGGTCGGGCTGGGGGCTCGGTTACATCACAAGCCCGGTGAGTTGTCCGGCGGTGAGCAGCAGCGCGTCGCGGTCGCACGAGCCCTGTTGCAGAAACCCGATCTCGTGTTGGCGGATGAGCCGACGGGAAACTTGGATACGCATACGGGCGAGGCGCTCTTTGCGATGATGCGCGAACTGAACAAAGCCCGCGGGACGACCTTCGTGATCGTCACCCATAACGACAAACTATCTGCCCAAGCCGACCGTATCGTGCATATGCAGGACGGCCAAATCGTGTAAACGTAATTGTGACATCCTGTCATGTTCACAAAAATGTCTCCGTGCCGAGTTCACCCTCGTGCACATGAAATAGGATTGATCGTCTAACCTTGAC
>DATEPD010000077.1:0-2093 GCA_035273365.1 Nitrospiraceae bacterium
ATCTTCGCACAGGTCGACGGCGTAGCTCTCTTCATCAAGCGCACGCTTGATGAAACAGCCGACTTTGGTTTCGTCTTCAATGACGAGAATACGCATGGCTATCGACCCAGAATTATACCAAACCTGTGCCTACTATTTATCTAGCCAGATCTTGGAGAGTCCGCAACCTCCCAGGGGAGCGACTATTTCGGCGGGAAGCGCGTGATAGTCACATGCTCATAGGCCAAGGCTGTTCCCCCGGGAGTCCGCCGGATGAGACTGTGTCTTAACCACTGCTGATCGTCACGGACCGGGAAGTCCGACCGGTAATGGGCTCCTCGGCTTTCCTTCCTGGCGAGGGCGCTGACGACGATGGTCTCTGCCACATCAAGAAGGGACTGAAGTTCGAAGACTTGCACGAGGTCCGTATTAAACACCTGCCCTTTGTCCTGTACTGTGACTGAGGCGGCACGATGGGTCAGTGCTGTGAGTCCCGATACCGCAGCAGACATGGATTCGTGAGTGCGAACGAGGCCAAGATTGAGGCTCATCAACTGGCCCAGGTCTTCCCGAAGCTGCCACGCTCGAACGGTTCCCTCCTGTGCCAGCAGTCGCTGAACGCGACGCTGCTCGATTGCGAGCTGATCTGTTGTGAGCGCCTGTGGCGCAACGGTTCGCGCATACTCACCGGCTCGAATTCCGGCCCGCCGCCCGAACACAATCGTTTCAAGGAGCGAGTTACCTCCCAGTCGATTGGCGCCGTGCACACTGACGCAGGCACATTCACCGGCCGCATAGAGGCCGGTGATCCCCGTTTCGGTCCATTGATTGGTCTGGACGCCGCCCATCTGATAGTGCGCGCCGGGACGGACGGGAATGGGAGTCTCGATGGGATCGAGGCCGGCAAACTCAATGGCAAGTTCTCTGATCTGAGGGAGCCGTTCCAGGATGCGCTGGCGTCCCAGATGCCGCAAGTCCAGCAACACGCACCCATCGACTCCCCTGCCTTCGAGGATTTCTTGCCCGATGGCCAATGAGACCGTGGAGCGAGTGGCCAATTCCATCTGCTGCGGGGCATAGGTCTTCATGAACCGTTCGCCTCGCGTATTCAGGAGATAGCCTCCTTCTCCGCGAGCGCCTTCGGTGATGAGGATACCCGTGCCCTTGAGTGTGGTGGGATGGAACTGGACAAACTCCATGTCTTTTAGAGGGGCACCGGCACGATACGCGAGCGCCATGCCGTCACCGGTGTTGATCACGGCATTCGTGCTCGTCAGGAACACGCGCCCGCTGCCTCCCGTCGCCAAGATGACGGCTTTGGCCCCGATCGCGTGCAACCCGCCATGGAGCAGATCCCACGCAATGGCTCCCCGGCAGATCCCGTCCTCGATGATCAACGCCGTGACATACCACTCTTCATACACGGCGATGCGCCGCTTGAGCAGTTGTTCGTACATGGCGTGCAGAATGGCATGGCCAGTTCGATCGGCGGCATAACAGGTGCGTGGGAATCCCGCACCACCGAATGGGCGTTGTGCGATGCGCCCCTGTTCGTTACGGCTAAAGATGACCCCCAGGCGTTCCAAGTCGAGAATGTCATCCGGCGCTTCGCGGCACATGGCCTCGATCGCATCCTGGTCGCCGAGATAGAGCCCGCCTTTCGTCGTATCGAAGGCGTGGGCTTCCCACGAATCATTCTCTCCCAGCGCCGCGTTAATGCCCCCTTGCGCAGCCACAGAATGGCTGCGAACCGGATGGACTTTGGACATGACGGCGACGTCGAGATCCGGCGATGCGGCAACTGCCGCCCTCATCCCGGCCAGACCAGCTCCGATGATAAGTATGTCGTGTAGTTTCATACCCAGCACATTTGAGACGAGAAAAACTCTTCAGTAGGAGGGTTCATATAGTTCGTCCTCCAAGGCCGCAAAAAGCCCCTCCAGTGCTTCCGACCGCCTAGGCACTCCTCCTCAACGTTGATGGTCTGAACGATGTGAGAACGAAGCCGGCAGACTTTTTCAGCCTCCTGCTGATTGTCTGCACTCATACGTGACTCTCAGTCCGAAGGCAAGTCCAGATACTTTGTCACAGCTCTTGGAGAAAAGAGGGTGAGC
>DATEPD010000078.1:0-3033 GCA_035273365.1 Nitrospiraceae bacterium
CTCCTTCGTCCACCCTCCGGACCCAAAGAGAAGGAGTAGAAGAGATACCGTGAAGAAGGAGGTCGCCAACTTAGAAGGTGTCACAGCAAGCTCATGATAAGGGGGCGGGCGCGGTCGGTGGATTCTAACATGGCCCTCTACAGCCATCAAGCAAGGACAGAGCGGAACGTGAAGAAGTCGCTGCAGATCCTTGCTCCCGTCGCAAGGATCTTCCTATAATGGCGCGACGATTATGAAACGCGCATCACTCCATACACTCGGCTGCAGGCTGAACCAAGCAGAGACAGCAGTGCTCGCCGCTCGCCTGCAGCATGATGGCTACCGTGTCGTCGAGTTCGGAGAGCCGACAGACTTGCTCGTCGTCAACACCTGTTCCGTGACAGAGGATGCAGAACGCACCTGCCGATACGTCATCCGCAAGACATTGAGGCATTCCCCCAATGCCTATGTGGCGGTGACCGGCTGTTACGCCCAGACCGGCGTTCAAGAACTGCGCACCATCCCTGGCATTGATCTCATCGTCGGCAACCAATTCAAATGGGATTTACCGTCATTTCTTCCAGCCCCCCATACCCTGAAGAAGCAGCCAGATGCAGAAGTGCTTCATACTCGCACCATCGACCGAGAGGATTTCACTCTTCCGGAATATGGCGAACCAGACTCCACGAGAGCGTTGCTCAAGATCCAGGACGGCTGCAACGTCATGTGCAGCTTCTGTATTATCCCCTTCGCGCGCGGGCATGAGCGCAGTCGACTCCCGGATGACGTGATCAGGGAGGCCGAGATACTTGTGGCAGGAGGCTACAAGGAGATCGTGCTGACTGGGGTCAACATTGGGCAGTACCGACATGGCGGGCTCGATCTGCTCGGGTTGATCGCACAATTGGAGGCGATTGAAGGCCTTGAACGGATCAGAATTTCCTCCATTGAGCCGACGACGATTACAAACGCTCTCATCGATCGGATGGCATCCTCATCAAAGCTCTGCTCCTATCTTCATGTCCCCATGCAAAGCGGAGACGACGCCATCTTGTCATCCATGAATCGTCCGTACAATGTCGATACGTTTGTCGATCTGATCCACCAGGCCGTGACGGCAATTCCTCATCTCGGACTCGGAACGGATATCATGGTCGGGTATCCGGGAGAAACTGAAGAAGCATTCCAGCACACGCTGGACATTGCGCGCGAGCTTCCCTTCTCCTACTTCCACGTCTTTACCTATTCGCAACGGCCCGGCACCGCCGCCATGAAGTTACCTAAACAGGTACCGATCGCAGTAGCTCGTGAACGTGCGAAAATACTTGCCGATCTGTCCCGCCTTAAAAGGCTGGCCTTTGCGGAGCGGTATATCGGATCCACCGTCTCTGTCCTCTTCGAGTCAGGAGACACGGACGGCTTCAGGTTGGGGGTGACAGCAAACTTTTTGAAAGTGAGCGTTCCCTCAATCCTCGACCTGACCAATCACCTAAAAGAGGTGCGGATTATCGGAGCCTCCGATCGTTGGGCGTTGGGTCAGCTGACAGCAGAGTATCAGCCCAAGCGAAGGGTACCGGTCCTATGAAGGCCAAACCGACAGCAACTCAGGTACATCTAGAAACTTTCGGCTGTCAGATGAACGAGTACGATTCAGAACTCATTCGCTCATTAATGAAACAGGATGGATTTGTGTTTACCGACGAGCGAGAGCGAGCGGACGTCATTCTGATGAACACCTGCGCGATTCGCGAGAATGCCCACAATAAGGTCTATAAACACTTGTCTGAGCTCAAGAAACTCAAGCGACAACGTCCGTTGGTCGTAGGCGTCTTGGGTTGTATGGCGCAAAATCTGAAAGAGGAATTGACGGACGTTCAGCCGTTGGTCGATGTCCTCGCCGGCCCTGATGCCTATCGTCAATTACCGATGTTAATCCGCAACGCGATGCTCTCTCAAGAAGAAGGGCTGGATCAGAAGGGACTCGCGGTCGACCTTTCAGAATATGAAACCTATCAAGATGTCATACCCGACAGAAACGACGGGGTGAATGCCTGGATCGCCGTCATGCGAGGCTGCGATAATTTCTGCAGCTTTTGTGTGGTCCCCTATACGCGAGGGCGTGAACGTTCCCGCGATCCCGAAGGAATCGTTCAGGAAGCTCGCCGGATCGCCGAACAAGGATTCAAGCAGATCACGCTCCTGGGACAAAACGTCAATTCATACCGATTCGGCGACTGGGATTTTACACGATTGATTACAGCCGTCGCGAATGTGCCTGGCATCGAACGAGTGCGTTTCACCTCCCCGCACCCCAAAGACTTTCCGCCTTCGTTGTTGGAAGCTGTCGCGTCCCATCCCAACATTTGCAAGCAGATCCATTTACCGCTGCAATCCGGCAGCGACCGCATACTCGGCTTGATGAATCGCACCTATACCAATCATGAGTATCGTGCGTTAGTCGACCGTATCCGCTCCCTACGTTCGGACATCGTCCTCAGCACCGATATCATTTGTGGTTTCTGTGGGGAAAGCGATGCAGAGTTTGCCGAGACGTACCGGCTTGTCGAGGCATTACGGTTTCACTCGGCCTTTATCTTCAAATACTCCGAACGAAAACACACGATCGCCGCGCGAAAATTTCCTGATGATGTATCCGAGTCGGTAAAGACGGAGCGGGTCACACGACTCTTCGACCTCCAACGGAATATTTCCTACGAGCGCAACCGGGAATATCTGAAGACGACAGTCCCCATCCTGGTCGAAGGGGATGCCAAACGATCTGCAGCACAGGGCATGGGAAAATCCGATGGTAACATCACCGTCGTCTGGGACAAACGTGCGATACCCTCTCAACCGGGAGACATGGTTTCTCTTGCCATTTACGATGCGTCATCCACAACCTTGTATGCGGAACGTCCGCCCATGCATTGACTCGTCGAAGCCCCTACTTCCCTGAAATCATTTCGGCAAAATACGCACCACATACGAACACTTCTGAACAAGACGTTTTGTGGACCCCACAGTCCATCACAGTGCTAAATACATGACCGGGGG